>JAABSR010000019.1 GCA_011390245.1 Campylobacterales bacterium | reverse complement strand
CGATCCAGAGTGTGAGGTTATACTTCCGCTTATAAAATCCTCAATCCTTGATCTTTTTACCAAATGTGTAAATAAAGAGCTTAGTGATTATGAGCTAGAGCTATATGATAGATCCGCTATTGGTGTTGTTTTGGCTTCAAAAAACTATCCATATTCAAGCTCAAATCCTTCAAAGATAGATATAGAAAAAGAGATAGAAAATGCTCATATATCTTTTGGTGGAGTTAGTAAGATTGATGGAGAGAAGTGTGCAAGTGGTGGAAGGGTTTTAGTCTCAGTAGGTGTTGGCAAGAATCTAAAAGAGGCAAGTGAGGCCGCATACATGCAGTGTGAAAATATCAAATTTGATGGTGCAAAGTATAGAAGAGACATCGCACATGAGGTGCTTTGATGCCTATTAGCGAGCCTTTGGAGGATAAACTAGAGAGAGAGAAAGTGGTTATAGCCCCTTTGAAAAAGAGAGCTTTAGCTTATGTGATAGATGACCTTTTAGTCTCTTTACTGGTTGTGGCAATTATATGGAATAGAATAGAGAGTGCTGAAAATAGTGAGATACTTATAGGGGTGATAAATCAAGCATTTATTGAGATTATTGTGCTTAGGATTGTCTATCAGAGCCTTTTTGTTTGGTATTATGGTGCGACACTAGGCAAGATATTTTTAAAGATCAAAGTTATTGATATGGAGTATTTAGATAGACCAACTCCTGTATCATCTTTTGCTAGAGCATCTATTAGGGCACTAAGTGAGGTTCTATTCTATTTTGGTTTTATTTTTGCCTTTTTTGACAAAAATAGACTAACTTTGCATGATAGAGTCTCAAAAACTTTGGTAGTAGATGTATCTTGAGATATCTATTTCTACTTCTACCTCTTCTACTTTTTTCTAAAACAGTAGAGATAGATAAAACACTCTCTCCAAATTATTACTTTTTGGGGGATACTTTAGAGGGATTGGATGATAATATCAGCATCTCTGGAAATGCTGTACTCATAAATAGTGGCTACTTTGTAACTGCCCAATCTGCTAAATATGATAAAGAGAGAAGGCTTTTGCATCTCAAAGGTGGAGTGAAGATCTTAAAAGATGGCACTTTGGCTCTTAGCTCTGAGGAGGTTTTTTTAGATTTAAGGGATGATAATGCTTTTGCCAAGCCATTTTTTATCCAAGATCACTCAACTGGAATATGGGTAACTTCAAGTCAAGCTAACTTCAATAAAGATAGATACGATTTTGGGAGAGTGGCTGCTTCAAGTTGCTCTCTAGAAAATCCTTTTTGGCGTTTTGAGGCAAGCGAGGGTTATCTTGATACAAACACTAAGTGGCTCCATCTCTACAATCCAAAAATATACATAAAAGATATACCAGTTTTTTATATGCCCTATCTTTTTCTCTCTACAAATAGAGAAAGGACTTCAGGACTTTTGATGCCAAAAACTGCTCTATCTGAAAAAGATGGACTTATGTATATGCAGCCATTTTTTTATGCTCCTTCACTAAACTGGGATGTAGAGTTTAGACCGCTTATGATGTCAAATAGAGGAGGTGGTTTAGGGCTTGAGTTTAGATTTATAGATTCCCTTGATTCTTCGGGTAGTTTTTATGCTGGGTACTACTCTGATATGGATGATTACAAAGAGAAAAATGGGCTAAAAAATAGTGATCATTATGGGTATGGATTGTACTATCAAAGTAGCTCATTTTTGGAAAAATATAGCAGATATATACAAGATGATGGATTGTATGTTGATGCAAATTTTGTAAATGATATAGACTATTTAAATATAGAAGACTTTGAAAATGAGTACTACTCAAAAGAGAGAACTGTAACCTCAAAGCTCAACTATCATATAAAAGATGATGATGATTTTTATGGATTGTATGCAAGGTACTTTATAGACACAAGCAAGCATAACAATAAAAATACCATCCAAAATCTACCAACTTTGAACTATCACAGATTTAGCAAGCCTATCTTTTTTGACAATCTACTATACTCTCTAGATATGAATTTCAAAAACTTTACAAGAGGAGAGGGTTATAGGGCTAGAGAATATAATATAGATATCCCAGTCTCTATCTACTTTCCTCTTTTAAATGACTACCTAACACTTGGAATCAAGCAGAGCTTATACTTTTCTCAAGTCAATTATGATGACATGGAGCTTATTGATTATGGTAGATTTCTTAGGACTTATCACGAGATATCCCTAAAGAGTGACCTTATAAAAGAGTATAAAGATTTTGATCATGTTTTGAATTTGAGTATGGATTATGTATTGCCAGGCATCAAAGGAAAAGAGGGTCTTTTTATGGATATTATTGAACTTCCAAACGAGAGAGAGAGGCTAAACTTTGGAATAGATCAATATGCTTATGATAAAAAATCAAATCTAAAGCTATATCATAGGTTAAAACAATCAATCCACCTAGATAGCTCAAAATATAGGTACTCAAACCTCAAAAGTGAATTTGGTTACTTCATAGATGATGAGCTAAAGTTTGATTTTGATTTTGAGTACTCATTTGAAGAGAGCAAGATATCTAATATCAAGACCTATCTTGATTACAAAAAAGATGGTTATGGTATTGGTTTTGGACACTTCTATAGAGATATTGGAGGTGAAGAACCCAAAAGAGATAGCTTTTTACAGCTAAGTGCAAATAGGGATTTTAGAGATTTCACCATTTATGGAAATCTTGGGTATGATTATGAGAACGATAGATTTAAAAACTACGAAATTGGGATTGGCAAAGAGGAGAGATGCTTCTACTATAGGTTAGCTTACAAGAGATCTCTAACTCCTATTATGACCTCTTTTGGTAGTGATTCTTTTGAGGAGTCTTTTCTCTTTTTTGAGTTTAGATTTGTTCCTCTTGGAGGCTTAAGCTATAAATTTTTAGACAATACAAAGGATAGTAATGAGTTCTGAGGCAAAAGTTGGCATTTTTGTCTTTTTAGGTATTGTGATGCTCTTTTTTTTAAGTACTCAAATAAACAAATTTAGTACTGGCTCAAAAGATGGATACAAAATTGATGCTATTTTGGATAATGCTTCTGGACTAGAAGTCTATGCAAAAGTAAAAATCAATGGAGTAGAAGTTGGACATGTAAAGAGTATATACCTAAAAAATAATAAACCAGTAGCAACTTTGGTCATATATGATGATACAGAAGTACCAACGGATTCTATAGTTTTATTAGCTAGTGAAAATATGTTAGGTGGAAAGTATGTTGAGATAATGCCAGGAGAGGGTACAGATTTTGTAGCTAGTGGTGGAGAGCTAAATAGGCAAAAAGATTTCAAATCCTTTGATGAGACAAGCACTGCTATAAATGATGCTGCAGTTGAGTTTAGAGAGTTTATCAAAGAGGCTAGAGAGGTCGTAAATGAGGAATCTAGAGAGAGATTGAAAAGCTCATTTGAAAATCTTCAAAACATCACAGAGAGTATCGAGCTAATAATTGCTGAAAATAGAAATAGCATAAGAGAGGCAGTTATTGAGCTAAGGGATATGAGTGCCTCGCTAAAAGATACAGGCGATAAGTTTGGAGTTAGTGCAGATACCATAAATGCAAAACTTCCAAATATTATGGAGAATGCTGATGGGATTTTAGAGGAGAATAGAAAAACATTAAGAGATGCAATAGTCAATGCAGATAGTTTTTTTCAAGAGGGTGAGGTTTTAATAAAAGATAATAAAGCCCCTCTAAAGAGTGCTATAAGTTCAGTTGATGGATTTTTTACAAAAAGTAGCAAAGTTGTAGATAGAATCGATCAGTATCTAGAAGATGTAGCACAAAGTGAGATAGAGGTGTCGCTTAGAAGTGAGGCTTTAGTAGATGTCGATAATCAAAAATCATACTTTTCAGTAATCTACAAACCAAATCCAACAAGATACTATATGCTAGATATCACTTCTACAAAAGATTTCTCTATATATGATGAAGATGGCAGTTTTAGAGAGCCAAAAAAAGATGATGACTTAAAGACTTATATCTCAGCACAAATAGGAAAAAGATACAACAATACACTTCTAAGAGCTGGGCTAATAGAAAATAGCGGTGGATTGGGTGTTGACTATTTTGCCTTCAATGATGATTTTAAGTTCACATTTGAGGCTTTTGATTTTGATGCAAGAAATGATTTAAGAGGTGACAACCCACACTTAAAAGCTTATATAAGATATACAATGTTAAAGCATGTAGATACATATTTAGGGTATGATAACTTTCTAAATTCAGATGCATCTTCGGTATTTGCAGGAGTGGGAGTTAGATTTGTAGATGATGATATGAAAACACTAATAGGCACAGTTGGCGGAGGTGCTTCATTTCTGAAGTGATAAATCGTGATAAACTACATAACTCTCTAGATGTTTTGGGATTGCCACAATTTGTCTCTTTTAGGGAGATAAAAGAGAGCTATAGGGCACTTAGTAGGAAAACTCATCCAGATTTTGGTGGAGATAGGGATGAATTTGAGAGAGTAAATAGTGCTTATGAGATTTTGAAGATATATGTAGAAAATTTTAGGTTTACATTCTCAGATGAAGAGATATACAGACAGTATCCGGAGGCTAATCATGCAAAAAGATTTAGAATCTAAATCTAGAGCCATTTTCAAAGATAGATTGGATGCTCTAAATAAGCTTCTTGAAGTTATGCCTCTTAGAGAGATTAGGGAGAGAGGAAATAATATTTTAGTTGCAATATCTACAGGTGGCGTGATTTTGGCAAATGGCTTGGCAAAAAAGATAGATGCTAGTTTTGATTTTCTCTTCACAGAGGAGATAACAGCCCCAAACAATATAGATTGTCAAATAGGAATGGTAAGCGAGACAGAAGAGATTGTAATCCATGAAGCTTTAGTAAAGAGTTTTGATATTAAACTTGATTATATTTATGGTGAAGCAAAAAGAAAGCATGAAGAGAAGATCTTAAAATATGTATATAAATATAGAAAAGGGGAGATGATAAGCTCACTTACTGAAAAAAATGTAATATTGATTGATGAGGGTATTGATACTGGTTTGACTATGATGGCAGCAGTTAAGACAGCAATAGAGCTTAAGGCAAAAACTGTATCTTTTGCAGTGCCTGTAATGCCAGAGGATGTATCTATCAGGCTTGATAAAGTGATAGATGAGATATATTGTGTTTACTCCCCAAAAGATTTTGTGGATGTATCTTTTTATTATGAGGAGTTGCCAGAAGTGCTTCCTGTAGATGTTGAGGATATATTCAGGGATGGGATTTTAGATGGAAAAAATATTAGCAGAGGAATTATGCATGAAAAAAATAGTGATAGAAAATAGTAATCTTGTAGAGAGCTATGAGATAGATTATATAGCAAAACAGTCAAATGGCTCTGTATTGTATAGGGCAGGTGGCACTGCCATCTTGGCTACTGTTACAACAGATACAAACTCTCCAGTCAATGAGGACTTTTTGCCTCTTACGGTTCAATACATAGAGAAGTCTTATGCAACTGGTAAGATTCCTGGTGGATTTGTAAAACGGGAGTCAAAGCCTAGTGATTTTGAGACACTAACTTCAAGAATCATAGATAGAAGCATAAGACCACTTTTTCCAAAAGGGTATCAATACCCTACAGTCATAACAGTTATGGTACTTAGTGCAAATAGAGATGTAGATCTTCAATGCGCAGCCCTAAATGCTGCTTCAGCTGCACTTTATATATCAGATATCCCAATAAAAAAGGCAATAAGAGCTATCAGGATTGGAAGATTGGATGAGGAGTTTGTATTAAATCCAACTCCTACAGAGCTTGATAAGTCTGAGCTTGATCTTTTTGTTTCAGGTGTTGATGATGAACTTTTGATGATTGAGATGAGGGTTTTAGGAAGCAACAAGAGCACTAAAGAGATTCCTATAGGAGTAGATGTTTTTGGTGCTACTCCCTCAATTGCAGAATTAGGTTTGAACTATAGTTCAAACGAACTAGATGAAGAGAAGCTATTAGAGGCTTTGAAGTTTGCATCTACTAGTATAAAAAGTAGCTCAGAAGAGTTAGCTGCTAGATTGCAAGATTTTTGCAAAGATGAGTTTGAGATTGAGCTAAAAGAGGATGGCCTCAAAAGTGAAATTGTAGATTATGTAGATAATAATCTTATAGCAGACATAAAAAGCTCTATTGCTAGAATGGCAAAAAGTGAAAGAGATGGAGAGCTAAAAAGAATAGCAAAGAATCTATCAAAAAGTGATATCGCAATAGAAAATAGTTGGTCATTTGAAGAGATTCTAAAGAGTATCGAGAATAAAAAAAGAGAGATAGTTAGAAGTGAAATAGTAGATAACAACATCCGACCTGATGGTAGGTCTCCAAAAGAGATAAGAGATATTGATATTGAGGTAAATATACTACCAAATGCTCACTCCTCAGTACTTTTTACTAGAGGTCAAACTCAAGCTCTTGTAGTTGGAACAATAGGCGGAGATATGGATGCTCAGATGTTTGAGCTACTAACTGATAAAGGCTCTTCAAAAGAGAAGTTTATGTTGCACTATAACTTCCCAGGATTTTCTGTTGGTGAGGCTTCAACTATAGGACCCCCAGGTAGAAGAGAGCTAGGTCATGGAAATCTAGCAAAAAGAGCGGTAGAATCAACAATAGAGCCATCTTTTTCACAAACCATAAGAGTAGTTTCTGAGATTTTAGAATCAAATGGCTCATCATCTATGGCTACAGTTTGTGGTACATCTTTGGCACTCAAAGCCGCATCAATTCCAACTACATCTCTAGTAGCAGGTGTTGCTATGGGTCTAGTGAGTGAAGGTGGGAAATATGCAATTCTTACTGATATCGCTGGTATTGAGGATCATGATGGGGATATGGATTTTAAGATCGCAGGTAGCAAAGAGGGAATCACTGCAATGCAGATGGATATAAAACTTGGAGGGCTTGATTTTAATATTCTACAAGAGGCACTTATGCAGGCAAAAGAGGCTAGGCTTAGTATCTTGGAGAAGATGGAAGAGGCGGAGAAGGGGATAGTATTGAGTGAACATCTCCCAACAACTCATGCATTTTCCATAAATCCAGGCAAAATTGTAGATATCATAGGTCAAGCTGGCAAGACAATAAAAGAGATTATTGAGAAATTTGAGGTCTCTATAGATCTTGATAGAGACAATGGTGAGGTTAAAATATCTGGAGCAAATAAGAAAAAAGTTGAGGCAGCAAAAGATCACATCATAGATATAGCAGGCAAAGAGGATAACTACAAAAAACCAAGTGAACTATACAATGTTGGCGATAAATTTACTGGAAAAGTGAAAAAGATTGTAGATTTTGGGGCTTTTGTAGAGCTACCAAAGGGTGGTGATGGACTTCTTCATATCTCAAAACTCTCAAAACAGAGGGTTTCAAAAGTGAGTGATATCGTAAATGAAGGAGAAGAGCTAGAGGTTGAGATATTATCAATCAATAAAAATAAAGTTGAATTAGCATTGGCAGAGAAGGAGTAGTTCATGTTTAGGTTATCTCTTATCTTAGTCATGAGTTTTTCACTGCTTTTGTCTGCTTCACAACTAGAAAAAATAGTGGAAGATAAGTTGTTAAAAGTGTGCGTTTGGCCTGATTACTACTCTATCTCTTATGTAAATCCTAGAACTCAAGAGTTAAGTGGAATCGATGTAGATTTGGCAAAAGAGCTAGCAAAGTATTTAGAGGTTAAATTGGAGTTTGTAGGCAGCTCTTTTGCAACTCTTATTGAGGATGTCAATAGTAATAAGTGCAATATTGCTATGTTTGGGATTGGTAAAACTCCAGCAAGGGCAGAGCATCTAAGGTTTACCTCTTCACATATTGCAAGCGATATATATGCCGTGACAACTAAAACAAATAGCAGAATCAAAAAATGGGAAGATATAGATAAAGAGGGAAATATTGTAGTTGTAGCAAAAGGGACACTGCATGAACCTATCATGAAAGAGAAGCTAAAGAATGCAAAGCTTCTCATCTCCGCTACGCCAAAAGCAAGAGAACAAGAGGTAGAATCAGGAAGGGCTGATCTTTTTATGACAGATTTTCCTTTTGGTAAAAAGATGGTTGAAAGCACTGATTGGGCAAAGCTTATAACACCAAATGAGACCTATCATATAACAGAATATGCATGGGCTATGAAAAAGGATGATGATAAGTGGTTTGACAAGGTAGAGGAGTTTATGAAAAAAATTAAAAGCGATGGTAGGCTTTTAAAGGCTGCCAAGGATAATGGATTGGAACCTATTTTAAACATCAAATAATGGATATTTTTTTTAACAATCCAAGAGGAAAACTATTTTTAGTTGTGATGTTTGGATTATCTATGATTATTGCTGGTGTAATCTCATACTCTATGAGCAGATTGCACCAAAAATCAATAGAATCAAATCTTCTCAAAGCTCAAATGTACTCAAAAACATTTCAAGATCACTTCACTCAAAATATAAAAAGTATTGATATATTGCTAGAAAATATTGCAATCTCAGCAACTCAAGAGCAAGATGAGATTCAATCTATTTTTGAAAAATTACTCATAAACTCACCATACCTTAGATCTATATCTCTTTTGGATGAGCATGGAGTTATTATAAAAAGTAGCAATAGTGATAATATAAACAGAGTGGTAAATTTAGATGGTTTTTTCCCAAAGCCATTTGCCAGCAACTCTATACTGAGATTTAGTGATATCTATTTTGGAAGAGATTTTCATTCTATGGTAGTGGCTAGAGAGGAGGAATTTTCAAATTATAATGGATTATCCTTTTTTGCTATATCAAAAAATTTTCAGATAGATAATAGTAGCTTTTCTCTTCTTGTTGCTCTAAATCCAAATTTTTACATAAACTACTATTCAAATTTTTTAGACATTGATAGCTCTTGTGTGATTTTGCACAGATATGATGGAAGGGTTGCTACCTCTACTTGCTCATTCATCCCAGGTGAAGTTTACATGGATGGACTTGTAGCAAAAAAGGCAAAAGAGAGGATAAGTGATGCTTTTGTAGATATGGAAGATAAATTTTTATCATACCATGCCTCTGAAATATTTCCATTTTCGATTGTAGTCTCTCTAGATTATGAAAAAAATATGAAAAATTGGAGAGCGGAGAGAGATCTTGTTTTGTCTTTGTCTATCTTTTTGGTGGTTTTGATTTTTGTATTGGGTGGATATCTTTTTTTTAAGCTTGAGAGCAGAAAAAGAGAGAGAGAAGAGGAGAGGATTGAGGCATTTTTGATGATGAAAAAGAGAGTAGAAGAGGCAGTAAAGGTGACAAGAGAGCAAGATATTGTGATCTTTGAGCAAAAAAGAGAGCAATCTCTCTCAAATCTTCTGATAAATATTGCACATCAATGGAGACAACCACTCAACAACATTGGGATGCTTATTCAGGTTATTGAGGATGATTTGAGTGAAAATAGTGTAGATATAGAAAGTGTAAAGAAGAGAGTTCAGATCGCTATGGACGAGCTTACAAGTCTATCTTCTACGATTAGCTTCTTTACAGAGCTTAGATTAAGAAATGCTAGTGCATCTTATGTTGATTTAAAAGATACATTGGAGAGTATTATTGTAATACTTGAGCATGAGCTAAAGAGTTTAAACATAGAGACTGTTTTAAGGATTGAGGATAATTGTAAAATATTTGCTTTCAAAAATGAAATTGTTGAGATATTTATTCAACTTATAGAGAATGTCATAGAGATTGTAAAAAAGAGAAAATTGGAAGAGTGTCATATTGAGATATCTTGCAAAAAAGATGAAAATGAGTACAAAATAGAGATCGAAGATAGTGCAGGTGGAATAGATGAGGAGATTATAAAAAATATATTTGATCCATACTCAACCCTCTCTTTCAAAAGTAGGGACAAGGGACTTGGAATGTACCAGATAAAAAGAGTGATAAAAGATAGATATGATGGAGATATTTTTGTTAGAAATAGTCAGAGAGGAGCAGTCATAGATATGGTGCTTAAGAATTATAACTCCTCTTTTAAAAGTCCTGCTTCATAGAGAAATTGTGAAGGTTTATAACTTATTTTTTTTATTTTATCATACTTTGCAAATGACAAAAAAAGCTCATCTTTGGCTCTAGTAGTAGCTACATAAAATAGCCTTCTCTCCTCATCAATATCTCCCCCTTTGGCTACAAGCTTTCTATTTGGAAACCTACCATCCATAAGATCAATAATATAGACCTCTTCAAACTCCAATCCTTTGCTAGCATGGATGGAGAGTAGATTTACACCCTCTCCCTCGCTCATCTCTTTACTTCCTAAAATCATAGCATTGATAAATCTCTCTAGCTTGTCATAATGTTTAGCCAAATCTATTAGCAAAAGAGTTTTTCGCTCAATCTTTTCAAGCGATTCTTTAAATATATTTTCGTTTGTTGAGCCATCTTTTTGTAGTGATCTAGAGCTTGCAAGGTTTTTTGAGATCACTTGAAATATAGTTGAATTTTTCAACTTTTCTATAATATTTGAAGGGTTTTTAAATTTTTTTAGCTCTTTGAAGTTTTTGTATATCTCAAAAATATAGCTTGCTGCTTCAATATTCATCTTTGGATGTTTGAGGATGGGGTTTGATAAAAACTCTTCACAAAATCCAAGAGATTTAAATTTTTGAGTACTCCCTAGCTCATTGAACTCTTCAAAAAGTCCTAGCTGGGTTACTCTAGCTCTCTTTTTGAAAACATCTATCTCTCTATTTGGATTAATAAGTCCTCTTAGTGCATCTCCCTCTCCTAGTGCATTTAGTGCATCATAGAGATCTTTTGCTATTGCACTGCCTATTCCCTTGCCAAAGCTAAAGATATGGATATAAGCCATCATATCTTTTGGGTTATTTAGTATTTGGCACAAATCAAGCATAGCCTTTATCTCTTTTGTCTCAAAAAAGCCAATACCACCTTTTCTTTTTGATCTAATCCCTAACTCTCTCAAACTAGCTTCTATCCCATCTGCACTAGAGTTGTTTCTAAAAATCACCGCTATCTCTGCATGTGCTCTGCTTGAGTGATTTATCCTTTTTGATATCTCTTGATATTGAGAGAAGAGTTCATCATAGATTAGTAGTTTTGGAGAGTATTTGCCCACCCCTCTTGTGACCTCAAGTTTTTTTGGATAGATTCTGCTATTTCTCTCTATGACTATATTTGCTAGAGCCAAAATCTGTGCACTTGAGCGGTAGTTTTTTGATAGGGTGAAGATTTTTGCTTCAGGGTATATATCTTGAAAACTTCCAATGATATTGATATCTGCTCCATTAAAAGCATAAATACTCTGATCATAGTCTCCAACACAAAAAAGAGATTTTGATTTTAGGCTCTCTATGAGTGAATTTTGCAGATAGTTTGTATCTTGATACTCATCAACCAACACCTCCACATAAGAGGCTCCATCTTTTTTTAGCTCATCTCTCATAAGTAGAAGCAAGTCATTATAATCAGCATACCCATGCTCTTTTTTTGTATTGTTGAACTCCTCTACTAAATCCTCATAGAGATCTCCATATATTTCGTGATTTTCATTTTTTGTGCTCATCCACTCTCCAAAAGGTATTTTGGTTGTGTTTAGATACAAGGAGTAGAGATCAAAAATATGATTTGAAGAGTATGGAGGAGTTTGAGAGTCTATAAGAGAGAAATTTCTCCTCTCATATATACTTCTAAAAAGCACTTTTAGCTCTTTTGGGTCTTTTAGGGATATCTTTTTGCCCATCTTTTTTAGGTATCTATAACTCACTGCATGAAATGTTCCAGCCTCTATCAAGCCAGCTCTCTCTTTGCCAAAGATATTTGAAACTCTCTCTATCATCTCAGCTGCAGCTTTGTTTGTAAAGGTTAGAAGCAAAATCTCTTCTGGTTTTACTCCACTACCTAGTAGATATCCTATCCTGCCAACTATTGTTGATGTTTTCCCTGTTCCAGCTGAGGCTATTACAAGATTTTTGCCAAAAGGAGCTTTTGCGGCATCTATCTGCTCGCTATTTAGTTTTGAGAGAGGCATACTCTATTTGAACGCTTTAGTGCCAGATCTCAATCCTAGATCTTTTGGGTAGGGACTTAAAAATTTTTGATTTTTTAGATACCCTATATCATATTTATTTATGTAGTGCTCTAGTAGTTTTATAGGCACTATGAGCGGGATTATCTTTTTTTCAAAATCGTTTATAGATTCTAAAAGCTCTATTTTTTCATCTTTACTCAATCTATCTTTTAAAAATCCCATCATGTGTTGTAGTACATTTACTATTGGTTTTGAGCTATTTTTTTTATCTATGGTCTCCAAAAAAATAGCTCCATACTCTTCTCTTAGCTCTTCAAAGTTTTTATTTTCTCTATTTGCTACTATATTTCCTAAGATTCTGTAGTTTTTTTCTGATTTGGCTTGCAGGAGAAACTTATAAGATGTGTGAAAATCTACTAAATTAGATATCTTACTAGAAGAGAGGATAAAATCTTGCCAGTTTTTGTATGCAAACACCTGCATGATGAAATTTTCTGTAAGCCACTCATCATTTAATCTCCCCTCATCAATAAGAGGTAAAAATTTAAAAGAGCCCATTATCTCACTTGCCAATAATCCACTGCTACTTTCAGATGAGGGCATTCCATTTTTTAGATAGACTTTTATAGAATCTATTCCACATGTTGGGGATTTTGATTTTAGGATATAGCCTGAAATATCTATCTCTTTAAGCTCTTTTACTACTTTTTTTGATACCTCTTTTAGCTCACTTGTGTACTCTTTTTTGCTTTTATTGCCAACTACTTTGATGGTATCATCTTTTACCAATCTTATCGTCTCCCTAGGAGTTCCTAGTACCTCATGCTCAGGGCAAAATGGTATAAAATTAAAATATTTTGATAGATTCTCTGTGGCATATCTACATCTATTGTGCCCACCGCTATAGTTACACTCTTCGCCTAAGAGGCATGATGAAATTCCAATGTTTATCAATTTATTGCCTTGAATTTTTGCCATTATAGTTTCTAATCACTTTGAGGTTAATGAAAAGTCTATTAAGCTAAAATTTGATTATAGGAGATATTCATGTTGAAAGCGTATGTAGCATTTTTTCTTTTTTTATCAGTGTTTGCCTTTTCGTATGATCTTATGGAGAGGTCTTCTCTAGTACCTCCTGATAATTCCATAGCTAATCAGAGCGAAAGTGGCACAAAAGGTGTAGAGTACACCTACTCGTTGGGGGATGGTTGGAATCTTATCTCATCTCCTTATGCTGAGAATATAAGCTTCTCTTCTTTGAGTGATCAAGTTGAGTTTGTTTATGTTTTTAGAGATGGATTATGGATAAAAAATCCAGATACTATATATTATGGTGAAGGCTTTTGGGCTAGAACAAGTAATAATATCTCACTAGCCTTTTTTAGCACAAAAACCTACAAACCTGATCTAGAAAATCTAAATGAGGGCTGGAATCTACTAGGAAGTGGGGAGATTTTAGAAAATATTTTAGAGCTAGATTCTATTATCTCGCTATTTAGTTATGATGCAAAAAATAGTAAATGGAATATAGACCCCTCTACTATAAATCCAGCTGAGGGCTTTTGGGTTAGGGCTACAAATACTACAGTATCTAGCTCTAGTTCAACAATATCTTCATCTTCTTTATCCTCCTCATCAGCTACTTCATCATCTACTTCATCTATAAGTAGTAGTAGTTCTGAAGTAAGCTCATTGAGTTCTTCTTCTGTCACCTCAAGTAGTTCTAGCTCAAGTAGTAGTTTGGATTATAGTGGGTATAGTTGGCTTGAGTATTTAAATTATCTAAGAAATAGCACAGGGATGATCTCTTTAAAAGAGAGTAGCCTATTAAATCAAGCTGCCAAAAACCACTCAGACTATCTAAATCACGCCAACATAACTGGACACTATGAAAATGATAGCTCAAATCCATACTATAGTGGTTATTCACCACAAGATAGAGTTCATCATGTAGGGTATGATGCATACATGGGAGAGAATATATCTTTTGGTAATAGAGACTATTTTGAGTCAATAGACAATCTTATGAGTGCCATATATCATAGGTTTGGATTCCTATCTTTTGGAATAGATGAGGTAGGTGTTGGGAGTAGTGGAGGGACTTATACTTACAATATGGGGAACTCTATATTAGATGAATTATGCAAAGGCAGTAGTGCATCTTATGGATATTATGGAGTGTGCAAAAATAGTAGTTTTTATATTTTGCCTAGTGATTATGAGGGTGCAACTATTGGGCTAGCATCTCAAAATAGCGATATAGTTTTTTGGCCTCCTCCTGATATGGTAGATATCCCTCCAGTATTTTATGAAGAATCCCCAGATCCATTGCCTGATTATAGTGTGAGTGGATATCCTATCTCTATACAGTTTAATCATTCAAAATATAGCTCCGCCACTCTTAGTGGTTTTAGGCTTTTTGAGGATGAGGAGAACTTAGAGATACTAAATACAAGATTGCTAGATAAGAGTAGTGATCCAAGTGCCAAATTTGACTGGAGCGAATATGCTCTTTTTCCTCTTGAGAGGTTGGATTGGGGAAAATGGTATAGAGTTGTTGTATCAATAGAGGGCACAACAAAAAGTTGGAGATTTAAAACTAGAGATCTAAATATTCCATATTTGCAAGTAGATAGTGCTGGTACATATAATTTAAATGTCATAAGTGGAAAAGAGTATGCAATCTATTTCAAACCTCTACATGGTACACATACTATGGGAGGCTACTACACTAGCTACTCTTACTCTACTGAGTGTTTAGTGGACTTTATAGACAACCATACTTTCAAAATCAAAGTAAATGGAGATAGCGGTAAATACTGCAAGTTAAGTGACAGAAATGGATACTATGTTATAAATCTAACCATCTCCGCTAGTGAGAGTGGTTTTTAGGCGAGCTTAGAGATCAAGAAGCTCTGCCGCCATCTTTTCTGATCTTTTCAAAAGCTCTCTAGCACCTCTTTTTATCATCAGCTCTGCTAGTCTTTTTCCGCCATCTTTGTAGTCTTCTCTATCTATAAAGATGTGCTCTTCTAGCATCTCCACACCATCTGGAGTGCCAATGATTGCTTTTGCTTCTATAGAGTTGTTATTTAATTTTGCATAGACGCCTATTGGCACTTGACATCCACCCTCTAGCTCTTTTACAAAATCTCTCTCAATTTTTGTCTCTATATATGTAATCTCATCTGTTAGTTTTGAGGTAATCTCTTTGGCAAATGAGCCCTCTTTGCACTCAATACCAAGAGCAGCTTGCCCCATAGCAGGGATCATGATTTCTACTTCTATAGGTTTTATATAGTTTGCACAATCCCAAATATCAAGTCTATTTACTCCAGCAGTTGCTAGGATAATAGCATCAAACTCACCATTTTCTAGCTTTTTGAGCCTTGTTTGCACATTTCCTCTTAGGGATTTTGTTCTAAGATCTTTTCTATATTTTTTTAGTTGCATCACTCTTCTTAGGGATGTAGTTCCTACTAGGGCATTTTGAGGTAGTTCATCTATTGAGGCATACTTAAATGAGATAAAACAATCTCTTGGGTCATCCCTTTTTGTTATTGAGCTTAAAACTAAACCTTCAGGAAATTCAACAGGAACATCCTTTAGTGAATGAACAGCAATATCTACCTCTCCTTTTATCATCTCTTCTTCTATCTCTTTTGTAAAAAGCCCCTTGCCACCTATTTTTGCTAGTGGAACATCTAATATCTTATCACCTGTTGTTTTTATAATCTTTATACCTATCTCCAAAGAGCTATCAATTTTTAAAAGCTCATCTTTTATGTGTTCTGCTTGCCATAGTGCAAGCTTGCTTCCTCTTGTGCCAATAAAAAGCCTCTTGTTCATCAATGCTCACCTTTCTTTTCTATAACTTCCACATCTATAATATCATCTTCATATTTGCTCTTTTGATCTCTTTTTGTGGTGTAGGTTCCTTTTTTCATAAAAAGAGCAGATAGTGGTACTCCAAGAGAGCTAAATTGAAATAAAATACCAACAATATCTGTCAGAAATCCAGGGATAAGTAGTAAGATAGCACCTACAATTTTGAAAAGATTTAGTGCTGCAAACTGCTCATTGGAAATCTCCCCCCTTTTTAGTCGCATTAGATTTTCAACTGCACCATTTCTAAAATTTGCCAATATAAAAAGTCCAATAATAGCACTTACTATGATCTCCAAAAATGTAAAACCAGCACCCAAATATTCTGCAAACTGCAAAGAGATAAAGACTTCTAAAAATAGATATATCAAAAAATAGATCAAGATATAAGCCTTGTTATCTCTTCAAAAACTTCACTCTTTTTTAGTGGAATTTTTTTCATGTTCTCCCTTTCTATGATTTCAACCTCACCATCTTTTAGTGATTTACCAACAATAATACCAAATGGGAATCCAATCAACTCAAAATCCATTATTTTTGGCCCAAATCTCTCAGCTCTATCATCTAAAATAGTCTCTACTCCGCTCTCTATAAGTTTCTCATATAGAGCATTTGCATACTCTACTTGCTCACTATCTTTGATATTTGAGATGATTATATCCACCATAAATGGAGCACTCTCTTTGCTCCAAATACACCCTTTTTCATCATGATGTTGCTCTATTATTGCAGCAACTAGACGACTTATGCCAATACCATAAGTCCCCATTACAAAAGGTTTACTCTTTCCATCTTTATCAAGGAAGTTTGCTTCTAGTGGGCTAGAGTATTTTGTGCCAAGTTGGAATATATGACCTACTTCTATACCTTTTTTGTAAATAAGCTCACCACCACAACAGTGGCATCTATCACCCTCTTTTACCTCTATGATATCAAAGAAGTCAAGATTTTCAAACTCTCCTAGATTTACACCTACAAAATGACAATCTTTTTCATTTGCACCACATATTAGATTTTTTGCATTTTCTAGCTCTTTGTCAAATATTATATGGTTAGCTCCTGTGATATTTCTAAGAGCATAAGGCCCAATATACCCAGCAACAACACCTGCATTTTTTAGCTCTTCTTCGCTTGGGTCTATTAGTTCATTTGCTTCTAGGGCATTTAGTGCTTTGATCTCTTGAAGCTCATCACTTCCTCTTAGGAAGAAAAACACTAACTCCTCACCACCATTAAATATTGCCTTTTTAACTATAGCCTTTATGGTGTAGAATGGATCAACCTTAAAAAAGCTACTTATCTGCTCTATTGTGGTTTGATTTGGCGTGTTAAATTTTGCAAATTCTGCTTCTGGAGGAGTGTTTAGACTTGATTTTGGCTCTCTTTTTGCAGCTTCAATATTTGAAGCATAATCGCACTCTTTGCACATAACTATAGTATCTTCACCACTATCAGCTAATACCATAAACTCTCTACTTCCACTTCCTCCAATAGCTCCACTATCTGCATCAACTACTCTAAATTCAAGCCCCAATCTTGTAAAAATCTTCTTATATGTCTCTTCCATTAGCTGAAATTCTCTTATCATATCCTCATAAGTTTCATGAAAAGAGTAGCCATCTTTCATAATAAACTCTCTACCTCTTAAGAGTCCAAATCTAGGTCGAAGCTCATCTCTAAACTTTGTATTTATCTGATATAGGTTTAGTGGTAGATCTTTGTAACTTCTAATAGAGGCAATTGCTAGCTCTACCATCATCTCTTCATGCGTTGGACCTAAGACAAAATCATTATCTTTTCTATCTTTAAATCTCAAAAGCTCTTTGCCATATTTTTCAAATCTTCCACTTTTTTGCCAAAGTTCACTTGGTGTTACAAATCCTAGTTGAACCTCTTGGTTGCCAGCATTATCTAGCTCCTCTTTTGTGACTTTTTTTATCTTCTCTAATACTATTTTTCCTAGAGGAAGAAAGTTGTAGATTCCTGCACTGATTTGTCTAATAAATCCTGCACGGATAAGATACTCATGACTTTTGAGTACCGCCTCTTTTGGAGCCTCTTTTAGGGTTGGGGTTAACAGTTTGGAAAATCTCATTGTGCATCTCTTTGTATATGCTCTTCGCACTTATATTTATTTATCATTTTTACCTCTTTGTTGATTCCAAATAGCATCTTTACTGCTTCTACAATCATGTCAGCTTGTGGCTCATATTGTATATCTTTTAGTTTTTTTGTTGGTTCATGGAGAAATTGGTTGAATGTATTGTGTAGTATTTTTTTTACTATCTCTCTATGATCTTCATCTAGATGTCCTTTGTATATAGCTTTTTCTAGCTCTTTCATTGAACACTGTCTTGCTTGATCTCTCATCTCTTTGATGATTGGATCTACCGAGAGTGTTGAGAGCCACCTATAAAACTCAATAGTGTATCTTCCAATGATTGAAAAAGCCTCTTTTGCCTGCTCCTCTCTTAGAGAGAGATTGCTATTTAAGATATCTTCAAGATCATCTACTGCAAATACAATTACATCCTCATCATCTAGATTATCAACATCTCTTGGCATAGCAATATCAAAAAAATATCTCTTAAAGCTCTTCTTCTCAATCATATCTTTTGTGATTATAGTGTGCGGCGCACCAGTTGCGCAAAAAAGAAGTTTGTGTCTATTTATTATCTCTTTTAGTTTTGAGAATGGCTCAATATCTACCATGCCTCTTAGATCTTTATTATCTGCAATCTCTTTTGCTCTATCTAGGTCGCGATTTACAAGCAATACATTACATCCATTTGATACAAGATGCCTTGTGGCAAGTATGCTCATCTCTCCTGCTCCAACAACAATTGCTGTTTCTCCACCTAGATTTCCTAAAATATCTTTAGCTTTTGAGACTGCTACTGAGGCTACTGAGACTGGATTTTTAGATATATCTGTTGAGTTTCTAATTTCTGCTGCACATTTGAAAGCAAAATGCATAGCACGAGAAAGTTTTTGAGAGCAAAAACCTCTCTCATAAGAGAATTTGAAAGCATTTTTTAGCTGTCCTGAGATTTGAGTTTCACCCACAACTAAGGAATCAAGACTAGAGCAGACACAAAAGAGATGATGAATAGCTCCATTATCCTCATAAACTTCAGCTCTTCCCTTTAGCTCTTCAATAGAGAGTTTTGAGTGGAGTGAGAGCTTCTCAAAAAGATGCTCACTTGAGGCTATTACATTACTTACGCTCAAGATTATCTCTACTCTATTGCAAGTAGATAGTGCTATTGCTTCGTTGATATTTTTATGATCTACAAGTTCTTTTAGAAACTCTTCAGTAGTTGTTTGGCAGTTAAACGCCAATTTTTCTCTAGTGTTTATATCGGTATTTTTGTGTGAAAAGCTTACAATAATATAGTGCATCAATACTCTCTTTTTATCATTTTCTCTACTATCTCTACTAGGTTTTCGCAACCCTCATCTTTGATAGATTCTATAGCAATTTTGCCATGTTCATTTGCTTTGTGTATAGAATCTTTTAAAGCACCACTCTCTAACATCTTCTCTCTTATCCAAATCTCACTCTCTTTGTCTATCTCTTTTTTAAAAAGCGACAAAAGCTTCTCTTTTTCTCTATTTTCTAGTTTTTTGTATAACAAAATATATGGTAGCGTAGTTTTGCCCTCTCTGAAATCATTTAGTGCAGGTTTTCCTAAAGTTTGACTATCTTGAGTTATATCTAGTATGTCATCTACTATCTGAAAAGCGATCCCTAGATTTTTACCATATATTTTAAATTTTGCAACATCTTTATTTGAGATAATAGCTGCACATTGACTTGTGGATTCTATTAATGAGGCTGTCTTTTTATAAATCATCTCCATATATCTATCTATATTTTCATTGAATTCTCTAGAGAGCTCAACATCCAAAAGCTCTCCTATTGAGAGTTTAGTGACTGCATTTGAGATAGATTGTGCTATATCTCTATCTAGTTTTGT
Source organism: Campylobacterales bacterium (assembly GCA_011390245.1). Taxonomy (GTDB): domain Bacteria; phylum Campylobacterota; class Campylobacteria; order Campylobacterales; family JAABSR01; genus JAABSR01. The sequence goes on along the minus strand of JAABSR010000019.1, from coordinate 262 downwards.
AAGCTCAAAATAGGCTTTTGAGTAGAGTATATCACCTAGCATGATAGCATTTTTGTTTCCATATATTGCATTTATTGAGTGAGCACCTCTTCTAGTGAGTGAATCATCTATAACATCATCATGAAGCAATGAGGCTAAATGGATAAGCTCTATTATGGAGCATAAAGTTACAGAGCTATCACTATCTCCTGATGTTGCAAATACTAGCTTGCTCCTTAGCATCTTCCCTTGTGATATTTTTGAGAAAAGCTCTTTTGTATGG
>JAABSR010000018.1 GCA_011390245.1 Campylobacterales bacterium | reverse complement strand
CTTTTATTGCAGCACTTGTTTTGATATTTTTGCTAATGGTAGTCTATTATAAATCCTTTGCACTAAGTGGAATCGTGCTTCTTGGTTCATTTCTCTCTATTGTGGGTGTTATTGTTGGGCATTTTATTATGGATATTTTCACGACTTCTACATTTTTCCTCACCGCAACTTCTCTGATAGGATTTATAGCACTTATTGGTATAAGCTCTAGAAATTCACTTTTGTTGATAGATTTTGCTAAGATTTTGATAGAAAAAAGAGGTTTGGATAAAAAAAGAGCGATTGCAGAGGCTAGTGCAACTCGTTCAAAACCTATATTTTTAACTGCTGGAGCAATAATTTTAGCTAGCTCTCTTTTGGCAAGTGATGCTGTCTTTGGAGGATTGGGTGTTGCTCTTATTTTTGGAACAATTGCAGCTGTTGTGGCTTCGTTGCTTGTTGTGCCAGTTTTGCTAGATAGTGCCCAAATATCAAAAGAAGAAACTATTGAGTAGTGCAAAAAGAGCACTAATTAGCGGTGCAACTTCTGGAATTGGTCTTGAGATATCAAAAAAACTTATCTCTTTAGGCTATATAGTTTATGGAGTTGGGAGGGATTTTTCTAAGTGCAACTTCAAAGAGGAGAGCTTTGTGAAAATAGAGCTAGACCTAAAAGAGCCAAAAACAATAGAGAAATCTATACCAAAAGAGATAGATTTTGATCTACTTGTAAATGCAGTAGGTGTAGGTATTTTTGAGCCATTTGAGGAGATAAATCCAAAAAAAATAGATGAGATCATTTCAATAAATCTAACATCTTCGCTAATAATCACAAATCTTTTACTAAGGGGTCTTAAGAGACAAAAAGGGTATATTTTTAATATCACCTCTATTGAAGCGACTAAATCTAGTAAATTTTCAGCTCTCTATAGTGCTACAAAAAGTGCTATTAGAGCCTTCTCTCATTCACTCTTTGAGGAGGTTAGAAAAAGTGGGGTAAAGGTAGTATCTATAAATCCAGATATGACAAAAACCCCATTTTTTGATACTCTCAAATTTCAATGCAGTGAAGATAGTGAGTGTTATATAAATCCTAAGGAGATAGCAAATTTTATAGAGTTTGCTCTAAGTAGTGATTTTGTAGTAACAGATATAACTATAAGACCTCAAAAATTTGGAATAGTGAAAAAATCACAATAAAATCACCTCTAATTCTAGCTCTATTCCACTACTTTCAAAAACTCTTTTTTGTGCAAGCTCTATGAGGTTTTTTGCATCTTCAAAGCTCGCACCTCCAGAGTTTATTAGAAAATTTGCATGAACTTCGCTAAATATTGCACCACCTATTTTATAGCCTTTAAGCCCTACAGATTCTATCAATCTGCCAGCATAATCTCCTTTTGGATTCTTAAACACACTCCCTGCAGAGGCTCCTTTTGGTTGATTTGAGCGTAATTTTCTAAAGAGTGCCATTTTCTCCTCTTCAAATGAGTTTCTAAGATCAAAAACCGCTTCAAATATAGTATCTTGGATAGATGTGTTTCTATATCCATAATCGATATCAGCTTTTTCTATATAGCCACTATGAGACTTTATGGCTACAAGATTTTCAAATATCTCCCACTCTTTTAGACCAGCATTCATTTTTACAACTCCACCAATACTACCAGGAAGTTCTAAGAGAAACTCTAGACCGCCTAGTTTCTCCCTTTTGCAAAAGCTAAAAACTCTTCCGCTAAGTGTAGCCGCTCCTACATATAGATATCCATCTCTTCTCTCTATATAGTCAAAATTTTTACTCAAAACAGCTAGGGGTGGAGGTGTGTTAGATACTATTGTGTTATTTGCTCTGCCAACTATGAAGTAGTCATCATAAGAAGCAATCTCCTCAATCACAAAAACATCAGTTTTTTTACCAATTTTTATGGAGGAGTATTTGGAGAAATCTATCTCTTTTGTCAAAAAGGAAACTCTGGAATCATATTTATTAGTCTAATTGTGAACTCTGAGAGCATATTTATCATCCAAGGCATAGTTAGAATAATCACAATCACAACTGCTAAAATCTTTGGTACAAATGTCAAAGTCATCTCATTTATCTGTGTTGTAGCTTGGAAGATAGAGACCATCAACCCTACAATCAGTCCAGCTAATAACATGGGCATAGAGATAATTAGTGTGATTTTGTATGTCTCAATAGCTAAAGCCATCAATTTTGCTTCCATCAGCTACCTCTATACTCTCTATACTCTCTAGGCAATAAAAAATCTTCACATTTTAGAATCTCACTAAAAAGAGCATTTTCATATCCGATCTCAAAAAGTCTATCTATTGATTTTAGAGCTACATCATCAAACTCTATAGATCTATCATTTGCATACATACTAAGATATCTATCTAGCTTCTCTTTATCAACTCTCACTAAGTTTTTTTCAAGAAGAATCTTTGAGAGTTCATCCTTTCTCTGGTTTGCAACTCTTACTGCTTCTATAAGCACATCTTCATACTCTAGTGCATCTATTAGAGGCAAAGATCTCCTAATAGCCATCCCACCTAGTGGAAGCGGCATCTCCTCTTTTGCAAGCTCACACCAGATATCCCACATCTCTCTCTCAACTTCTAGGCTCTTATCAAACTCTAGGATAGATTCATGGATTAAAACCCCTGCATCTACCTCTCCATCTAAGATCGCTTTTTCAATCTCCAAAAAGTTTTTATAGACAACTCTTGCCTTGGGATATTTGATCTTAAAAAGCATAGCATTTGTAGTGTATCTACCACTTAGGGCTACTTTGAAGTTCTCTTTTAATTTTTTGTCTCTCTTTTTTATAATCTTTGGCCCATAGCCCTCTCCAAATGAGCCTGCACTTCTAAGTAGTGCGTACTCATTTTTTATAAATGGATAGAGAGCAAAAGAGATAGCTGAAATATCATAGCTATTTTTTAAAGCCTCTTCATTTAGTGTCTCGATATCTAGAGCTATATTTGAAAATGTTGCATTTTTTGGCTTAACCCAGCCAAAGTAGATTGCATAATACATAAAAATATCATCAGCATCAGGAGAGTGTGCAACTTCTATATTTTTCATCTATAAATCTCCTTTCCAACAAGTTGCAAAGGAGCTCCTCGGCGGAGTGCCCTCGCGACTTTTGTCGCTCTTGAAACTATCAAGATTTTTATTTTTATTTGTATTTTGAAACATGATAGTTTCATAGAAAAACCTTACTTAATTGATTGATTGGTTGATTGAAAGTGATTTTAGCCTAAATTGGTTAAAATGTGAGAAGTTGATGACAAATTTCCAAAAAGGTGTTTGATGGCAGCAGATGATAATAAAAGCAAAGCGATAGATTTAGCTATAAAACAGATAGATAAGGCATTTGGCAAAGGTGCCCTAGTTAGACTTGGGGACAAGGCGATTGAGAAAATTGATAGCTTTAGCACTGGTTCACTAGGACTTGATATTGCACTAGGAATTGGTGGAGTGCCTAGAGGTAGGATTGTTGAGGTATATGGTCCTGAGAGTTCAGGGAAGACTACTTTAGCACTTCAAGTAGTCTCAGAAGCACAAAAAAAGGGTGGAATCTGTGCTTTCATAGATGCTGAGCACGCTCTTGATATATCTTATGCTAAAAATTTAGGGGTAGATGTTGAAAATCTTCTTGTATCTCAGCCAGACTATGGTGAGCAAGCTTTAGAGATTTTAGAGACACTAGCTAGAAGTGGAGCGGTAGATTTAATAGTTATAGATTCTGTAGCCGCATTGACACCAAAAAGTGAGATAGATGGAGATATGGGAGATCAGCATGTAGGTCTTCAAGCAAGATTGATGAGTCAAGCACTAAGAAAAATTACTGGTGTATTGCACAAGATGGGAACGACAGTTATCTTTATAAATCAGATAAGAATGAAAATAGGCATGATGGGATATGGAAGCCCTGAGACTACAACTGGTGGTAATGCACTTAAATTCTACGCTTCTGTAAGGATTGATGTAAGAAGAATAGCCGCACTTAAGCAAGGAGAGAGCAACATAGGAAATAGAGTTAGAGCAAAAGTGGTAAAAAATAAAGTTGCTCCACCTTTTAGAGAGGCTGAATTTGATGTAATGTTTGGTGAGGGGATTAGCAAAGAGGGTGAATTGGTAGATTATGGTGTTAAACTAGATATTATTGACAAAAGTGGTGCATGGTTTAGCTATGGAGACAAAAAGCTTGGTCAAGGTAAAGAGAATGTCAAAGTATTACTAAAAGATGACAAAGAATTAGCAAAAGAGATTGAGGGTAAAATCTTAGTCGCAATTGGTGCTAGTGAAGGAATTCCTGAACTTGCTCAAGATGAAGAAATAGATTAAAAATAGGGAGTTTTGATGATTTTTATAGATAGTGTTATTGCTGATGAGGTTTTGGATAGTAGAGGAAATCCAACTGTTAGAGCTACAGTTGAATTAAGCGATGGAAGCAAGGCTAGTGCAATCGTTCCAAGTGGAGCAAGTACTGGATCAAGAGAGGCTTTGGAGTTAAGAGATGGAGAACATAGATATTTGGGCAAAGGCGTGCTTAGAGCATGTGAAAATGTCAATGAGAAGATTGCTGAAGAGATTATAGGTTTAAGCCCTTTTGATCAAGGTGAAATAGATGCAGTAATCAAAGATTTAGATGGGAGTGAAAACTATGCAAATCTAGGTGCAAATGCATCACTTGGCGTCTCTATGGCAGTAGCTAGAGTAGCAGCACTTAGTCTAAATATGCCACTATATAGGTATCTAGGTGGTGCAAATGCTCTAACTATTCCAACTCCTATGCTAAATATTATCAATGGTGGAAGTCATGCAGATAACACTGTAGATTTTCAAGAGTATATGATTATGCCAATTGGTTTTGATGAGCTAGGTGAGGCTCTTAGAGCTAGTAGCGAAGTCTATCACAATCTAAAAAAGATTCTTCACTCTTTAGGTGAAGCGACTGGACTTGGAGATGAGGGTGGTTTTGCTCCAAATCTAAAAAACAATGAAGAGCCTTTAGAGATTATCATGAAAGCTATTGAAAAGTCTGGCTATAAAGCAGGTGAAGAGATAGCAATAGCACTTGATCCTGCAAGTAGCGAGTTTTATAAAGATGGAAAGTATGTTTTAAGTGGAGATAATCGTTCACTAAGTAGCGAAGAGATGATAGAGTATTATGCAAATCTTGTTTCAAAATACCCTATCGTATCAATCGAAGATGGTCTTGCTGAGAATGATTGGGATGGTTGGAAGATGATGACTGAGAAGCTTGGAGGTAAGATTCAAATTGTTGGAGATGATCTTTTTGTAACAAATGCAAAAATATTGGCAGAAGGTATAGAAAAGGGTATTGCAAATGCTATCCTTATCAAGCCAAACCAGATAGGCTCTGTAAGTGAGACAATGCAAACTGTTAGGCTGGCTCAAAGAAACAACTATAAATGTGTAATGTCTCATAGAAGTGGTGAGAGTGAAGATACTTTTATTGCTGATTTTGCAGTAGCACTTAACACTGGAGAGATAAAAACTGGCTCTACAGCAAGAAGTGAGAGGATTGCAAAATACAATAGACTTCTTGAGATAGAGAGAGAGCTTGGTGTATTTGAATACATAGGAAAATCGCTCTTTAAAAAGTGAAAAATAGTATCGCAGATGAATTTGAAGAAAACCACAAGAGGAGTCCTCTCTCCTCTTTAGATAATGTATCTTTTTATTACCCACTAATTTTTATCTCAGTCATAACATTTGGTATATATGTGGGCAATCTACTTTTTGGCAACTACTCACTTGAAGTTTTTATAAAGCTCGATAGAAAAAAAGATAGCCTAGAGGAGAGAGTTGAAAGCTTAAAGCAAAGTAATGCTAAATTACAAAGAGAGTATTTTGAACTCAAAGAATTGGAGCCATAAATGCGAGTTATTATTCTTTTTTTTATTTCAATCCTATTTCTATCCCTAGAGGCTAGAGAGAATCCCTTCAAACCAGTTATCACACCAAAAGAGAGTGGGTTGGTTTCAAAACCTCAAAAAAGTGAATTTTTTGTAAGTGAAGAGATAAGACTACCAAGTAGTGCTAGAAAAATAAAGAAGATCCTCATAGAGTATCAAAACATGGATGGAACTATAAAAAGTGTCTATAAAAATCTTGACAATGATATAGATTGGCACTTTCCAATAATCATATCTCAAGACATAGTTTTAGATAGTGGAACGAATCTATCCCAAGAGTATAAAATAATGGTGCCACCTCAAATATCTGAAAATAGACAGAAATTTTCACCCCTCCCTTTTTTATCTTTTGAGATAAATGGTAAGAGTATTCATATAATCACAGATGATATAAAAATAAGAGATTTTGCCCTAGCTGAGCCTACAAAAATTGTAGTGGATTTGGAGAGAAAAGTTGATTTTCAATCAAAATTTTTAAAAACAGATGCACCATACTTTGAAGAGATTGCTATAGGGAATCATAAAAATTACTACAGGGTTGCTATTAGATTAGATGGTAAGTATAGATATGAGATTACAGATGGTCGAGATGGGTATAAAATAGAGCTTAGATAGGCTATGTAGCCAATTGGCACGATTGTTGCTTTTTTTGATTGAAGATTTATCAAATCGGAGATAAAATGAGCAGTAATAGACTAAGAATAGGGATTGATAATGCTACTATTGTAGCTGAAATACATCATACTCATTTAAGTCTTCAAAACATAAAAAGTTTCATAAAAGAGAATTTTGCAGAATACTATTTTGGCAGAAGCAATATTATAATGTATCAAGATATTTTGGCATCAAAAGAGCTAAATGAGAAGAGAGAAAAGCTTGTAAATTGGTTTGTAAAAAATGCTGGCATAGAAGAGAGCAATCCGATTTTGGCAAAAAGGGTGCTAGAGAACTATAAAAAACAGATAAAAATAAAAATCGGTATCCACGATGTTATGCAAGATATCACAACTATTAGAATCTTAAAAGTTGATGAGGAGATTCTATCTCTTGAAGTTAGGAGAGATAGTGGAAATATAATATTTAACTACTTAAAGTCTAGATTTCTGTTTGCACTCTCAAATTATGACAAAGATAATAATAAACTATACATATTTACAAATAGCGATAATTTTAAAGATATGATATCAAATATATTGAATAAAAAAAGTATAGTTGGAAAAAAAGTCATATTCATATATGATAGAAAATATATAGAATCTATTACAAAAAATAGATTTGAATACAAAAAAGCAAATAATAGCAGAGCTAGTAGTGATTCATTGCGAGAGTATATGGCAAAAATAAGAAACTCATATCTTCTTTTGGAGCTAAGCAATCAGATAAAAGATCTAAATACTATAAAAAAACAGTACTACAAAATGGCAAAAAAACTTCACCCAGACAACTACTACTGCGAAAATGAATACACAGTAGAGCGGTATAAAAATCAGTTTATGCAAGTAAAAGAGGCGTATGAAGTATTAAAAGAGTATGTGGAGAAGAGATCGGCTTAAAGTTGGAATAGTTGTTGCATGATTATCTCAAATCACTATTTACAGGATGTAATTTTAGTGAAAGCAGACATGGAGGTATTTATGAAAAGGGCAATAGGATTCCCACTCTCTTTAGTAGTAGCAGCATTGGTTAGCAGTGCCTCAGCAGATATAGTTTTACAACCAGATAGTTGGTATATTATAGGTTCTGATAGGTCAATTGATTTAAATAACCTTGTAGCACAAACTGCGGTAAATTCTGTATGGACAATAGAGTCTGGTACTGGAAACTGGATGATAAACTCGCTTGAATATAATGCAACAGAGCTAGGATATGACACTGCAGAAGAAACAGACCCAATGCAGGGTGTTTTTGTAAGATCTTCTAGTAGTGGTGGCAGTATTACACTATTTGAAACATCCATCACTCCAGCTACAAGCTTTACAACCCAAACTGGCTGGAACATGTTGGCAATAGGCTCAGATGATGGAAATGGAACTACTGGTGATGGAATTGAGGGTGTAGTTTTCCCTCAAATTGGCAATACTCCAAGTTATGAGTTAGGTAAAGATACAGGTATTGGACTATTTAAAGATGTTGGTGTTGGTCTTAGGGTTTATGGTTATGATCCAAATAGCGGATGGCAGATATGGTCACCAAATTATGTTAGCCCAAGAAATGTCACTATCTTGGAAGGGCTTGCAAAAAATCAAGGCTTTTGGGCTTATGTTGAAGGTGGAAGAACATATAGCACATCTGCGTGGGATGAGGAGAATTTAGTTCAGATAGAGTGCAATGTAACAGTTCCAAGCACTTATGCAAATCCTGCAAGTGCAAGCTATAAAACAACTCGTGAGCTAAATATCAGCTCTGTAACAGATATCAACAATAGTGTAGTAACAATCCCAACATCTCAATACATCAGGATTTTTGATACGGGCTATAACCTATCATTTTTTGAGTTTGGATGTGATCAGAGTATGGTAGAAGTTGATAGTAGCACTGGTGAGTCTGTAGATGGAGGAAGAACTTTACCATTTAGTGTGGATAATAATGGAAGCGATGATGTTTTTATAATAGATTATGGTATCAAAATATTGGATGCGAAGTACTCATTTTAGTTAGTGGCATGAAGTTGCGATTTTGATATCATATCTATTTAGCATATCAATATCGCATTTCATATCAGCACCTTTGGTGGTTAGATAGTTTCCTAATACTATCGCATCAACTCCTGCATCAAATATCTCTTTCTGATTTTCCCCAAAAATAAGCGATCTTCCAGCAGCAATCATAAGTCGTGTATTTTTTAGATAATCTCTACTTAGTTTTATACACTCTAAAGCCTCATCTCTACTTAGTGCATCTGCTTTTATTGGTAGAGCACTATTTGGATGAAAGAAATTTATAGGAGAGCTCTCAGGTTCTAAATCTTGAAGTGCTTTTAAGAGTTCTATCCTATCTTCTTTGGATTCTCCTAGCCCAAAAATACCTCCACTACAGAGCATTAGACCAACAGATTTGACATTTTCACAGCTTTTGTATCTCTCATCCCAGTCGTGAGTTGAGCATATATTTTCATAGAAGCTCTTAGATGTTTCTAGGTTGTGATTGTAGCTATCAACTCCAGCTTTTTTTAGCTCAAGTAGAGATTCTTTGCTCGCAACTCCACAACAAGCTATGAGGTGAATATTATCATTTTCTGATTTTATTTTTTTAGCAACTTTGGAGATATACTCACATTTTTTCTCATCTAAACTCTTTCCAGAAGTAACAAGACAAAACCCAAGTGCTCCATACTCTTTTGCACCATTTAGCTCTTCTAGTATATTCTCCAAAGATTTCTCTTTGTACTTCTCTATATCTGCTCCATTGTGGAGACTTTGTGTACAAAAAGAGCAATCCTCTACGCAGCTTCCGCTACTAACATTGCATATTGAACATAAAAATATCTCTTTCATAAGTCTAGCTCCTCTTAACCTCTTCTATCTCTTTTTCAAAATCCTCTTCACTATTTATGGCTTTAAAATATCTCTTCACCAAAATCTTCTCACTCTCTATTTCTAGGATTACATACTCTACTCTCCCACTCTCTCTGCCACAAATTTCACCTGGATTTAGCACTATCTTGCCTTCTGTTGATTCTAGTTTGTAGAGATGAAGATGACCATAAAGATTTATATCAGCTCTAGAATCTATATGCATTGGCAGGTGCATGATATTTATCGTAATATCAAAGAAATCTAGCAAAATAGGCTCTAAATCTATAGAGTAAGAGCCAGCTAGAGGCATAAAAGGGTAGTCATTATTTCCAAATACCATCTGGTAAGGTATTCCACACCCCTCTATCAAGTCCAAAGTGCTAATTCCCTTGATATCTCCAAGGTGAATAATATAGTCTATCTCTTGCTCTAAAGCACTTTTTATGGCATTTTGAAGCAAGTCATCTCTATGGTGGCTATCTGAAAATATTGCAATTTTACTCAACTTCGCTAGCCTCTACTCTATGTTTGCATTTTATACACTCATAAACCTCTTTTTTTCTATACTCCCTAAAGGCCATCACATAGTCACACTCTGGGCATTTTTTATCAGTTGGTAGAAATTTAGTTATAAATTTGCATTTTGGATATCCACTACATCCATAAAACTCACCTTTCCATGATTTTCTATGGATTAGATTTTTTTCACACTCAGGGCATTTTACATCTATCTCTTTTGGTTCCTCTTTTGATCCATTTTTGATAGATTTTGTGTTTTTGCAATCAGGGAATCCGCTACATGCCAAAAACTCACCATTTCTTCCTTTTTTGATTACCATAGGTTTTCCACATTTACTGCATGATTCTTCGCTAACTTCATCCTCTTTTTTATTCTCATCAGGTTTTATGTATTTGCATTTTGGATATGCACTACATGCGACAAACTTTCCATATTTTCCAACTCGTTCAACAAGTTCAGCTCCACATTTTGGACACTCTTCTCCAGTTGGAATCACGATTTTTTGACTCTCTATGTTTTTTTTACCCTCGCTGATTTTGTCAATAAATGGGTAGTAAAACTCAGCTAGCACTTCTTGCCAGTTTTTTTTCTCTTCAGCAATCTCATCTAAAATCTCTTCCATAGAGGCGGTAAATGAACTATCTACAATCTCTTCAAAGTGCTTCTCTAAAACCCCTATCACCTTAAAAGCTATCTCCTCTGGGATTATCTGTTTTTTTTCTATTTTGATATAGTCTCTATTTTGAAGAAGTGTGATAGTTGGGGCATAAGTTGAAGGTCTCCCAATACCAAGGCTCTCTAGTTTTTTGATAAGCGAAGCCTCAGAGTATCTACTTGGCGGCTCTGTAAAGTTCTGCTTTGAAGTCACTTTTGTGAGTTCAATATTTTCTCTATCTTTAATTTCAGGTAGTAGTTTATCTTTCTCTTCGCTACTTCCATAGACTTTATAGAAGCCATCAAAAATCAATCTTCTACCATTTGCTTTAAAAAGAGAGCTTTTTGATTGGAATATAATTGATTGTGATTCAAAGATTGCATCTTCCATTTGAGAGGCTAGAAATCTTGTATATATTAGGTTGTAGAGTTTCCACTCATCATCTTTGAGATATCTTTTGGCAATCTCTGGAGTAAACTCCAAAATAGTAGGTCTAATAGCTTCATGTGCCTCTTGAGCAGCTTTTGATTTTGTGGTGTAGTTTTTAGCTTTTGCTGGAAGGTATTTATCACCATATTTGGTTTTTATAAGCTCCCTTGCTCTATCTTGTGCCTCTTTTGCGATATTTAAAGAATCTGTTCTCATATAGGTGATAACACCAGTGCTTCCATCATCTGTATTGACACCCTCATAGAGTTTTTGAGCTAAAGACATAGTTCTTTTTGGAGAGAATCCAATCATAGAAGAGGCACTTTGCTGAAGTGTAGAGGTCATAAAAGGGGGTGAAGTTCTACTTTTTCTCTCCTTTTTTTCTATCTCTTTGACACTAAATTTCTCTCCTTCCACTCTCTCTACTATCTCTTTTGCTCTTGCTCCATTTTTTACTGTTAGTTTATCAATCTTTTCACCATCAAACTCAACAATGCTAGATTCTATCTCCTTTTCAAAAAGAGCATCTATTGTGTGATACTCTTCAGGCACAAAAGCCATTATCTCCCTCTCTCTATCTACAACAATCTTCAGAGAGCTACTTTGCACCCTTCCAGCACTTAGTCCTTTTTGGATTTTTGAAGATATTAGGGGTGAGAGTTTATAGCCAACTATTCTATCTAGTAGCCTTCTTGCTTGTTGGGCATCTACATAGTTCATATTTATTTTTCTAGGGTTTTCTAGGGAGTGGAGTATCGCTTTTTTGGTTATCTCATGAAATACAATCCTAGGAAGCTCTAAGGGATCTTTTCCTATGGAGTAGGCTATATGATATCCTATAGCTTCACCCTCTCTATCTTCATCCGTTGCTATGTATATCCTATCGCTCTTTTTTGCTAAATCTTTTAGCTCTTTTACTATTTTAGAGTGTGAGCTATCAACTCTATATTCAGGCTTAAACTCATTATCCTCTATCTTGATACCAAAAGTACTCTTTGGGAGATCTCTTATGTGACCCTTGCTCGCAACTATGACATAATCTTTACCTAAAAAATTTTTGATTGTTTTAGCTTTTGTTGGAGACTCTACTATTATTAGATTCTTCAAATAACCTACCTTTTCAGACTTGATTTTTGGAATAATAACATACAAAAGATTTTCAAAAACTGTCTTAGGTGAATAAATTCAAAATTGATATGATATGCTATTAACAATCTTGGAGATTGTCCGATATAGAGTGTAAGAAGCAAGGAAGCTTCCCTTCAAGTAAAACTTAAAAAGGAGTTTAAGATGAGTTTCAGAATTAACACGAATGTGAATGCGCTAAATTCAAGTGCTAATGCTGGGTTTACGCAAAGAAATATAGCTAACTCTCTAGAGAAGCTAAGTTCTGGTTTAAGAATCAATAAGGCTGCAGATGATGCATCAGGGATGGCTATTGCTGATAGCTTGAGATCACAAGCTAATGCACTAGGTCAAGCGATTAGAAATACAAATGATGGTATTGGTATTATTCAAATTGCTGATAAGGCTATGGATGAGCAAATAAAAATTCTTGATACTATCAAGACTAAAGCTACTCAAGCTGCTCAAGATGGTCAAACTACAACAACAAGAAAGGCTATCCAATCTGATATCAACAGATTGATTGAAGGTCTTGATTATATTGGTAACTCTACCTCATTTAATGGTCAAGCACTACTTTCTGGTCAATACACAAACAAAGAGTTTCAAGTAGGTGCATACTCAAATCAGACTATTAAAGCATCTATTGGTGCAACTACTTCTGATAAGATTGGTCAAATCAGAGTTGAGACTGCGGGAAATATCTCAGTTACAGCTGGAGCAAATGCTCTTCAAGAAGTGACTTTGAAGTTTGTAGATGTTGATGGTAAAACAGATGTCACTCTAGAATCTGTAAAGATATCAACAAGTGCAGGTACTGGTATCGGTAACCTTGTAGAGGTCATAAACAAAAACTCTGATAGAATCAATGCAAAAGCTTCCTTTACTGTTCAAGGTACTGGTAGTACAGCAGTTGCAAGCGGTACAATTCAAAATTTAAGTATCAATGGTATCACACTAGGTACTGTTTTTGGCATACAAAAAAATGATAGTGATGGTAGATTGGTTGCTGCTATAAATGCAGCAACATCTAGAACAGGTGTTGAAGCATCTGTTGATAGTCAAGGTAGATTGAATGTAAGATCAGGTGATGGTAGAGCTATAGATATTGCTACTACATCTTCTGGTTCAACTATCATGGGTGGAGGAAGCTTTTCAAATGTATCAGGTGGAGCTGGTGGAAATGTTATCGTTGGTAGGATTTCACTTGCTAGATTGGATGCTAGAGATATCATTATCTCAGGAACAAATGCAGCTTTAGTTGGTCTTCAAGAGACTGGTGGAGCTGGTGTAGGAAACATGGCACAAACCACTACAAACCTAAGAGAGGTTACTGGTACATTTGATATGACTGTAGCTTGTGCTGCTGGTGCAAACTTCAATGCTCAGATGGCAAGTGATCTTATAGAAAATGATGGTATAGGTGCTGGTGTTACCTCACTTCGTGGTGCAATGGTTGTAATGGATATAGCAGAGTCTGCTATCAAAGGTCTAGATACTGTTAGAGCTGGTTTGGGTTCTGTCCAAAATCAGATGGTAGCGACTATGAACAATATTACAATCACTCAAGTGAATGTAAAAGCAGCAGAATCAGGCATCAGAGAGGTTGATTTTGCATCAGAATCTTCAGAGTTTAGTAAACAAAACATACTAGCTCAAAGTGGTTCTTATGCTCTTTCTCAAGCAAATGCAGTACAACAAAATGTTTTAAGACTACTTCAGTAATTTTTTATATCATTTTAGCACGGAGTAAAACCCTCTTCTCTGTGCTAAAATTTTCCTCTAACTAACTTTCTACTACAATAGCTTCCATGCAAGAAAAAGAACTCACAATAGAACAAGCCTTAGAAGTAGCAATATCATTTCAAGAGAGAGGTGATGTAAAGAGTGCAGAAAATATCTATGTTCAGATACTAAATGCAGACTCAAAATGTGCAGATGCATGGCATTTATATGGTCTTTTGGCGATAAATGCTGGGGATTTGCAAAAGGCTATCGAGTTTATAAATCAAGCAATCCTTATAGAGTCAAAATCTTCACTATTTCACTCAAATCTTGGCGAGGCATATAGTAGAAGCGGGGATTGTAAAAAGGCAATAGACTCCTTGCTTACTGCAATAAAACTAGATGGCAAGAATCAAAACGCATATTTTAATATTGCAAATATATACAAAAAAGTTGGTGATTTAAAAAGTGCAAAGATACACTTTGAAAAATCTATAGAGTTGAAAAAAAACGATATAGATGCTCTATACAATCTAGCAAATCTCTACTATGAAGAGGGAGATTTTGAAAACGCAATAAAGAGATATGAGGCGATACTAAGGCTTGATAAAAACAACTACAACGCAACTATCAACCTCTCAAATGCACTCTCAAAAATATATAAATTTGAAAAATCTATCACTCTTTTAAATAATGCTATAGAGCTTTTTGGCAGCGAAGATAAAGAGCTATACTTCAATAGAGCAAACTCATATAAGTCTCTTTTTGAATACAGTAAGGCAATAGAAGATTACAAGTGGGCAATAAAAATAGATGAAAATTTTATTGATGCACATATAAATCTATCTTTTGCACTACTAGCTAGTGGTGAGTTGGCTCAGGGTTTTAGGGAGTATGAGTGGAGATTGAAAAAAGATAGCTCTATAAAACTAGAGGAGTTTGATAGTGACATAGAAAAGGGGAGACTTTTTATATATCATGAGCAAGGTTTTGGAGATACTATAATGTTCTCTATTTTGCTTAAAAAGTTAAGAGAGGTAAATAAAAATTTTATATTTTTGCCTCAAAAAGAGCTATCTTTTGTGCTAGAAGTGGAAGAAGAGATAGAAAATATCCCTAATAAAGATGAGTATGACAAGGCTATTCCACTAGGTTCACTGCCAAATATTTTGGGTATAAAATCAAAAGAGGAGATACCACTTTCTAGATCAATTTTTTTTGAGAAAAAGAGTAACCTAAAAGTAGGGCTTTTTTGGAGGGGCAATCCAAAATTTGAGCATGCACAAGAGAAGATGATACCTCTTGAGCGATTTCTAGATATATTGGAGATTGAGGATATTGAGTTCTATTCACTTCAAAAAGATGGAGGCAAGGAGGAGATAGAATCTTTAAACCTCTCTAAAAAGATTGTAGATATAGGCTCAAAATTTCAAAACTTTAGTGATACAAAAGAGGCAATAAAAAGCCTTGATATTGTAGTGAGTATAGATTCTGCTGTTGCTCACCTAGCTGGATATATGGGCAAAAAGACGATACTTTTACTTCACAAAGATTGTGACTGGCGTTGGGGATATTGTGAAAATAGTAGCTACTGGTATGAGAGTGTAGAGATTATCAGGCAAGAGCGATATGGGGAGTGGAGTAGTGTGAATGAGTCTCTAAAAATGAAACTAAAAGATTACATATCTTCATAAAAGACAATATTTGAAAGATTGTCTATGTTGAATCTAAAAGGCTCTTTGTTTATTCCAATAAAAAAGGGTAGCATCTCAAAAAGAATATATGCAATAAAAATCATAGGATAGAATATGAAGGATTCTAGTCTAAATACTTTTGGGCTATACCATCTTCTAGCCCATTTGATCGCACTTTTTGTCCTGCACATGATAAGTAGTGCATGGATTGAGAATGCAAAACCCCAAACTAAATATGTTAAAATTATAGCTCTTATCAATAAATCTAAATAGTATTCACCCATGTTTTACCTTTGGTGTGATTTTACAAGATTATTTCAAAATTTACTTTAAAATAGAGGTTTGATGGATAAATTTGATGAAAATAGACAAAGAACAAGATATATAAGAGAGCTAAATATATTTATAAATAAAATAGCTTCTATAATAAATAGAGACAATCTAGACAAAGATCAACTAGAAGAGAGCATAAGAAAATCCAAAGAGAGACTAGCAAAAGTGCCAAAAGTAAAAATATATAGCACTCATATAAACTCCATAGAGGACTCTGTGGCTAAAATACTATCTCTAGGAGAGCTTGATTTTGAAGATAAAAAGAGTGCAATAAGAAAAGAGTGCAATTTTTATGAGAAGTCAAAAAGAGGTAAAAACTACAAAAAAGATAAACACAAAAAGAGCGTTTTTGATGAATAGTGCTCTTAGAAGACCTCTTCTATCTTTTTTCTTGCAAACATGATGGCTTCTTGATTTATCTCTTTTCCACTTATCATCCTAGCAATCTCTTCTATCTTTCCATCTCTATCTAGTTTTACTATTTTGCTACCATCTTTATCTTTTTTGACTAGAAAATGTATATCTGCAAATGAGGGGAGGTGTGGTTGGTGTGAGATAGCAAATACTTGATAGTTGCTTGAAAGTTCTTTTAAGATTTTTGCTACTCCCTCTGATTCTTCACCGCTTAGATTGGCATCAACTTCATCAAGTATTAAGATTCCTCTATCTTTTTGGAGGTATTTTATTTTTGTATTTAGTAGTGCAAGCCTTAGTCTGTTGAACTCTCCAGAGCTAACTTTTTCTATATCGCAGCCATTTAGCACTATTTTGCAAACATCAAAGCCATCTTCGCCAAGCTCTCTTTTTTGAAAAGATATCTCTCCATTGCTAAGTAGAAGTTTATTTAGCCCCTCTTCAAGAGTGCTATTGAACTCATCTCTTCTCTCTTCTCTAGCAATAGATACCTCATTTGCTACTTTAAATGCACTATCTCTTTTAGAATCTAGCCTATTTTGAACCTGCTCTTTTTTGGTTGAGATATTTTCTAGAGATTTTAGCTCATCTATTTTTTTCTCTTTTTGTTTTATAGATTCTTCTAATGAGCCATACCTTTTCATAAGCGAAGAGAGCATCTCTACTCTATCAAGAAGCTCTTCTATGTTTACCTCTTCTAGCTCACTTCTTAGGTTTGAGGCACTATCTATGAGTACTCTTAAGCTATTCATCCCTTCATCAAAGGCACTACAATCACTCTCTATAAACCCAAAAAGCTCTCTAGCATCATCTTCTAGTTCGAAAATCCTCTCTATTTTTGTTATGAGGTTTTCTATCTTTTCAAGTTTGGAGAGACTCTTTTTTAGCTTGATAAGCTCCTCATATTCACCAATTTTTGGATCTATCTTCTCGATTTTCTCAATCTCAAATCTACAAATATCCTTCAACTCCTCCACTCTTCTCTCTTCTATATTGAGCCCTTCTAACTCTACCTCTAGCTCTTTTATCTCTTTATATAGGCTTTTGTAAAGAGAGAGGTTATTTTTGTGGTTTTTATCTTTTTTTGAAGCCATGGCATCTATGATTTCTAATAGATTTTTGCTCTTAAACTCTTCAGATTCTTTTAGAGAGATATATTTTATGAAATCCTTTGATATCTCTTTTAGATTTTTTTTGCTTATTGATTGGTTGTTTATAAAATATCTGCTCTTCTCTTTTTTGATAGCTTTAAAGATAGTAGGATTTGAACTCTCTATACCAAAATCAGCAGTCTCTATCTCCAAAGCTATAGTAGCCTCTGATATCTCAGAGCTGATATCTTTTATTCCAAAAAGTGAAAGGAGTGATTCCATGAAGAGCGATTTGCCAGCTCCACTTGCTCCACTAAAGACATTTAGAGAGCTATGACACTCCAAATCAATCTCATCAAATAGAGGGGAGTTTTTTAGATAGATTCTCTCTATCACATAGATCCCCAGTTAAACTTCTCTCTTAAAATCTTAAAGTAGTTTCTCTCTTTCCTATGAATGAGTAGAGCATTTATATCTGCTAATCTAAAAGAGGCTATATCGCCTGGATTGAACTCTAATACATCTTGACCATCTAAAACTATCACAGCATCTTCACCATCTGCTACCTCTAGATTTATCTGAAATTCTGCAGGCAGTACTAGCGGTCTTTGGGTGAGTGAGTGAGGGCATATAGGGGTTATTATCAAAATCTTTGAAAATGGATAGACTACAGGACCTCCTGAGCTGATATTGTATGCTGTTGAGCCTGTAGGAGTTGAGATGATAAGCCCATCTCCATAGTAGGTGTTAAAAGGCTCTTTATCAATTAGTGCCTTTATATGAACCATTTTGGAGATATTATTTCTAGTAATCACTGCATCATTTAGGGCAAAACTTCTCTTTTTTTCTCCATTGCTGTAATTCAAAGTAACCTCAAGAAGCATTCTTCTATCTATTCTATAGTTTCCATTTACAAGCTTTTCTAGAAATATAGACACTTCATCTTTTTGTATATCTGTCAAAAAGCCCAAATTGCCCATATTTATCCCTAGCACTGGCTTATTGTGAAGAAATGTTCTTCTGATGACTGAAATCAAAGTACCATCACCACCGATGGATACTAAAATATCACTATTTTCACAAAGCTTGAGAAGATCAACTCCCTTCTCAGCTATCATCTTTGCAGATTTGCTCTCTAGCTCTACCTCAATGCTTTTATCTTCAAATAGTTTTTTTACATATAGATAGAAATCTTTTATCTCAGGAGTGTTAGGTCTTAGGATTACTCCAACTTTTTTGATATCTAATATATTTGTATTGTAGTCTAGATTCATAGATTTATTCCAAGTAGTAAGCTTTTAGCTTATAGCCTCTTTTGTTTTTCTCACTAACACTAAAGCCTTTTAGCACAGTTATACCCTCAATCTCGTTATTTAGCTCATCAACTATTGATTTTGCTCTAAATGACGCTAGCCCTTCTTGTTTTAATTCTGGCGATAAACCAGCATAAGGGTTCTCATCTACTATTGGGATCACCTCCCAAACAACTATCTTCCTATCGCTTTTTATCTCCTCTTTGACCTTTTTTATAGTCTCCTCTTTGCACTCATTTGGGATCTCATAGACGCCAATTGGAAAGCTATGACATTCTGATATGTAGTTATCTTTTGGCTTGATAACATAAGATAGTCGCAAAGATACACTATCACTCTTTTTGTAGTTTTTGAGTGTGCCCTCTAGCTCTTCTATTGTAAGGTTTTGTCTTTTTATGAGACTCTTTAGCTCTTCAATCTCTTTTAGATTATCTATATTTTCTCTAGATGCGGTAAGTTCACTTTTTTCTATGTAGTTTTCTATGTTTTTGACCTCTGAAGTGGTGAGTGACACATCTTTGCCTTCTTTGAGTGTATCTGTGAGTTGATCGTAGTAGGAGGCGATAAGAATCCCACATAGTATTAGGATAAATATTGCGATGATATAGTATTTAGCAGTTTTATCTCTGCTCTCTTTTCTTTCACAATCCTCTATCTTAGAATCTAATCTATCCTCTAGAGTGCCCATTTAAATCTCCTAATGTTTTAGCACTATTTTAGTATAAGTTATTAGATTTTAGTATAAAAGCTGAACTCTTTCTCTCCTTTTAGTTTTTTGAGAAACTTCAATTTCTAAATATAACCTTTGAAAAATCAAATCTCTCACATTTTCATCAAATCTATCAGTTTGAATAATATGCATATTTTTCTTTTAGCTGGTCTTCTATCTTATAAGCATCTTGTGGGATGTGGGATAAAAACTCCAAAGCCTCTTCTTTGTAGGTGTCTTTTATCTGTATGGTCATAGTCAAACCTCTTTGAGAGACAACTCTTCTGGGGATGGTAAAAAGTCAGAAATCACCTTGAATTCAATAGGTTCATCACTGTATTTGATTGGTTTTTTCATAAGTTTTCTTTCCTTTTCTCCAATATCCGGCTCCAAAAATACGAATACGGTTTTTTCGCATAGTGAAACGAACTGTCAAGATTCCTTCGCGATGCTTATCTAGACCAAAACAGAAAAATCTTTTCTCATCTTCTCTATGCCCTAAGTCTTAAGCGATTACGCGTTTATAATCAAGGAAAGCATATTGTGCATCTTCAAAAGAGACATTGTGCTTCTCTTGATTTTCAATATCTTTCTTATCGTCCCACTCAAATTCTGTTTTCATCCAAAAATGATATCATAAGGTATGTATAAATAGCAATATAATCATATGGTTGAAAAAATATCCAAATTTTCCCAAGTAGAAAACATACAAAATTTTACAATTTAAAGGTGTAGCTATGAAAGATAAAGAACTTTATACAGCTGATGAGATGGCAATTTTTGAGAGCTTAGAAAACGATATTGATAACGGTACATACAAGCCCCTAGAAGCTTCAAAATTAAATGAAAAAAAGAAATTATTTAAACATATTGCAAACAATACACTTACGAAAATGACTACAAAAAAAAGTTATAATATAAGACTTTTTGAAAATGATATTG
>JAABSR010000186.1 GCA_011390245.1 Campylobacterales bacterium | reverse complement strand
TAGAGGCAAATGAGAGATTCCCAAAGGTATTAAAGATAATGCTCTCAGGTCAAGCAGACCAAAAGGCTATAGAGCGATCTGAAGAGAGTATTGAGCGATTTAAATTTGTCAACAAGCCATGGGATGGAAAAGAGCTCTCCAAGCTTATTCGAGATTCTGTTGAAGAGTTGGACTAATGGGCAGTTTTCCTGCTATTTTGTGTATTGATGATGAAGAGGTTGTCTTAACCTCGCTTGAGCGTTTTATGGAGAAAAATTTCTCCTCTATCTGTACTATCGAGATGGCACAAAACGGTGAAGATGCTTTGGAAATCGCACAAGAGCTAAAAGACAACGGCGAAGAGTTGGCAGTTGTGGTGTGTGACTATATCATGCCAAATATGAAAGGGGATGAGGTTCTCTCACAGCTCTTCAAGCTCTTCCCAGAAGCAAAAAATATCATGCTCACGGGACAGGCAAGTATCGAAGGGATAAGTAGTGCAATCAATAGAGCAAATCTCTATAGATTTATCCAAAAACCATGGGATGGCAATGATCTTTTATTGACAATCCAAGAAGCTTTCAAGAGTTATATGCAAAACAAAGAGATAAGAGATCACACAGAGATACTTGAAGCAACCGTAGAAGAGCGGACAAAAGAGCTAAAGAGAGCTATTGTTGATCTAAAAAGCACGCAAGATAAACTCATAGAGACAGAGAAGATGGCAGCACTTGGTAAGCTTGTCGCAGGAGTTGCACATGAGATAAATACACCAGTAGGTGTCTGCGTGACTGCATCCTCAACTCTAAAAAACCGAACTGCAAAATTAGCCCAAAGCATCACAGATGACCCAGAGATGAAGAAAAACCTAGAGGGAATCTCTCAAGTGAGTGAACTAGTGCTAAAAAATATTCAAAAAGCAAATGAACTTATTGGTAGCTTCAAAAAGGTAGCTACAGATCAGAGCTGCGTTCAGCTCCGTGATCTTGAGCTTTGTTCTTACCTCCATGAGATAGCAGCTACTTTGCACCCGCAATATGATAAAGGTGGTCATGAATTAAATATAATATGTAGCAATGTAGTAATCAAGACAAATCCTGGTCCTCTAGCACAAATCATCACAAACCTAGTCATAAACTCTATAGTTCATGGATTTAAAGATAAAACCAAAGGCTCTATGACTATTGAAGTAAAGGAGCTTGAGAGTGAGGTTTTGATACTCTTTAGTGATAATGGGTGCGGAATAGATAAGAGTTTGCACAAGAAGGTTTTTGAGCCTTTTTATACGACAAATAGAGGAGAGGGTAGCGGTCTTGGTTTGCATATAGTGTACAACATAATCACAGTACAGTTCAAAGGCTCAATTGAGTTAGAATCTAGCAAAGGAGATGGAGTGAGATTTAATATTAGATTGCCTCTGCAAGGTAGAGGGGAAAATAGATGAGAGATTGTTGCTATAGGGCATCAAAGTGGAAGATTTTGCTAGTAGATGATGAAGAGGATGTGATTCTTATTACAAAATTAGCCTTAGAGGATTATACATATTATGAAAAAGGCTTGGAATTTATAACTGCAAAAAGTGCCAAAGAGGCGATGGCACTTCTAGATGAGTATGATGATATTGCGGTAGTCTTTTTAGATATTATCATGGAGCATGAGCGGGCTGGATTTGATGTGATCAAATACCTCAGAGATGTCAAGTCAAATCATCAAACAAGAGTAGTCATCCGCACAGGCGAACCAGGTGAATATCCAGAGATAAATGTGGTAAATGAGTATGAGATCAATGACTACAAAAGCAAAGGAGAGCTTACAGAGGAGCGTCTAAACTGTACAGTCACGACAGCTCTGCGATCTTATTGTGATCTCTTGATGCTTGAGCATTACAAAAATAGTGAAAGTGCTATGGTACATAAATCAAAGCTTATACTCTTTGGTGAGATGATGAATATGATGCTTCATCAATGGCAACAGCCAATCTCATCGATAAACCTTTATTGTGCTTTGATAGAGGATATTTTAGAAGATTATGAGCTTCCAAAAGAGTTTAAAGAAAATATTGAAAGCATTGTAGAAAAAATAAATGATCAAACACTCTTTTTGGGCAATATATCAAAGGATTTTAGACAGTTTTTCAAAGTCTCTGCAAAAGAGGATTTTTATGTTTTAGAGGCGGTTGAAAAGACTCTATTTCTAGTTGGTGATTTATTGAAACAAAATGCGATAGTTTTG
>JAABSR010000185.1 GCA_011390245.1 Campylobacterales bacterium | reverse complement strand
CCTTTCATAGAAAATGTTCGCATGCGAACATTCTGTTTTTTTCTTGATGTTTTATTCAAAATTTTTCTGATCTCTTCTCTAGAAATATTTGAATTAATAAAATCAAAATAGAGACTATTTTTGAGCTCATCATCTTGTAATTTCTGTATCTCATACAAGGCTTCAATATCAACAGATTTTCTATTTCTAAGGTCATCCAAAATCTCTTCAGTCAACTTCAATATTGATAGTATTTTTGCAACATAAATTCTACTTTTATTGATCTTTTTTGCAATCTCCTCTTGTTTCATGCCGCCAATTGACATATCTTTTAGAGCCAAAGCCATCTCCAAAGTAGTTAAGTTTTCTCTTTGAATATTTTCAACTAAAGCACTTATGCCAAAATTACTACTCTCAACATCTTTTACAACTGCTGCTATGGTATCCATATTCATCAACTTATGTGCGGCTGCCCTTCTATGGCCAGCTATAATAAAATAGCCCCCCTCTTCTCTTTTGGTGACTATAATAGGTTGCAGTAAACCATTTTCTTTTATAGAATTAGCAAGTTCATTAAGCTCGCTCTCTCTAATCTCTTTTCTAGGTTGCATGGGATTATCATAAAGCTTATCTACACTTATTTCACGAAGTCTGTTTTGGTTGTCAAACATATGAGCTGATTCACTGGCTTTTTGCAACATTTCAATAGAAGGTCTTTTCCTAGCCATTTTCAATAACCTTTTTTTTAATCTCTTTTATTAATCGCTCAATTTCTCTTTTTGCCTTTCCATTTTTTGTCATCTCGCAAACACCCTGCCCCAACTCCATACTTTTATAGTAGTCTGCTCTCTGATATATAATAGTCTCCATCAACTCAAAGTTATCTTTAGAATTTGCAAATTGATGTAGCATCTCGAAGTTTTTTGCGTTTGGATTAACATTATTTATGACAATATTGGCTTTTATCAAATTATCTGTATTTTCACTAACTTCCATTATTATGTTTTCAAATTCCATTAGACCAGCAGCTTCAGTAATCCTATCACTTGCTGGAGTTAAGACAAAATCTGCAACAAAAACTGCTGATCTAGTGAGTGTGCTATCATATCCACCAACATCAATTATAACAATATCAGAAGGCTGAGAACCATCTAGCTCTTCCATTAGCTCATCGCGGTCTGATATCTTTACAACATTCATCTCTTTTATTCCGTTTTGTACTCTTAAAAAATTTACAAAAGTCAATGTTTTTTGAAAGTCAAGGTCTAGAACTTTTTTTGCTCTCATCTGAATTGCTAGATTCCAAGCTAAGAGACTCTTTCCTACACCCCCTTTTGTATGCGCTACTGTTATAATCATACCTGTTCCTTTAAAGTATCCTCAATCTGTTGTTTTGTAGCAATAAAAGAGCCACCTTCTTTTGAATCATTAATTATATCTACTCTATATTTATCTCCATCATTTTTCTGAATAGATATCACCGTAATTACACCATCATACCCTCTTTGAGAGATTGAAAATCTCTTATTTTTATAGTTGTGATTTAAAATAGTTAGTTCATCAACAATTTTTATATCATCAACTCTATCTCTATTTTTGTATAGCCAATTCCAAAATTGCATAGCGCTTTCAGAATCTAGATGTTTTTGGGTGTTATTATTAAAGAGATATCCACTTTCTGTTAGGGAGATAGTTACTTCAGGTAAATAACCATCGATAAAATTGCAAAGATCTTTACCACTAAAATTATCCAAGATCTGCTTTTTAAACTCCTTAAAAGTTTGCACATCGGTTTCAAAAAGGCTTGTAGTTTTATTATCAACACTATCTAAGACATTTTCTGCAACTTTTTTGGCTATATCTATTTTTTTGTTTATATTGAACTCGAAATATATATCTACTATTTTATTTGCTCTCCCTCTAATAGTAGTGTACAAAAGTTCTATATCACTATATCTATTAATCTCTTTTGCTGCAGGCTCTACACATCTTTTAATAAATGAAGATCTACGCACAATGTACTCTTTATTGGTATTTTCATTTATTCCTAGCAAGTTGTACAAATACTCTATAGATAGGGTGATATCTGTCCTAAAAGGCTTATCTTTGCCACCTATCAACATCTTAAAATATTGATACAACACTCTAGCATATTGCGATCTGAACTGATTTAGATATTTGTATGCCAACTTTGTATAGGCAGAAGGACTTATAAGACCCTCTGTCCTGAAATC
>JAABSR010000184.1 GCA_011390245.1 Campylobacterales bacterium | reverse complement strand
AAAAGTTCTTCGAATCTAAGCGAGTAGTCTTTAGTAGATGTGAAGCGTTTTGAAGAGGAAGTGAAAATGCGCTTTTCTGGAATGAGATCAAGGGGTTGTGTCAGTGAAGAGTGAGACTTGGCTTTTTGCTGCTAAGCAGTGACCTCTCAATGTGCGTCCGTTGGAAAGCCAAAGTGACGAAATTGTACAATAAAATAGCTAAGCAGAAAAAAGGATTTATAATTGATTAAAAAACAAATAGATACAATTATAATCGATTCAGTTTCAATGCCCATCATACTGCAAGCTTCTGGCACTAAGCTAGCGGCGTATTGTGAAGCTGGAGATGGGCAGTGAAACAGTATCAAATCCTTGCCGATGAAGGCTGGACCCACCAAGAAAATCCTCCAAATAGATATCATCATTTTTTTGCTTCGCTTTTTGCGCCTTCCGATCTTATCTCCATATTAGAGCAGAAACTACAAGAGTGTGATAATCACTTTCTTCATGAACATAAGAATGAGATTAAGTGGTCGAAACTTAATGCAAGATTTTTTGCAGATTATAAACTTTTAGTTGATGTTTTTTTTGATTTTTGGGAGCAACATGAGGAGCTGAAGTATCGGCAACTTTTTATGGACAGAAAGTACGAATACATTGGAGAAGGCAATCAAAAAGATATGCTTTTCATGGTCTATTATCAATTTTTAAAACACTCTTTTGGTTTTGATAGCGACTATTTTAAAACACTCGGTGTGGATACTCTACTTTTTAAGTTAGATGATTATAGCGATACAAAAAGAAAACAGACACTTGTTGATTATATTCAGAGCTTTTATAGTGCATTTAATGTAAAAATTAAATTTGTAGATAGTAAAAATAGCGGAATACATCAAATTATAGATATTCTCATGGGTGCAGCAGGGTATTTTGGAAATTTTAAATGTTGTAAAAAAGAAGAGGTAAAAATACAAGACATCTGTAAACTCAAACTTGCAAAGCATATTCAGAAACGACTTGAAAAGATACAAAAAGCTGATAGGGGGTGCGCATTGTTTCATTGGTTTGAGAATACAGGTGGTGTAAAAGGAAGCAGCTACGACAATAGACACAGATACAAAATAGTAATCTGGAAATTTATCCCAAAAGAGCATGAAATAGATCTCTCATGGGAACATGGCAAAAGTGCAGAGATAAAAAGATTGAAACAAAAAAGAAAATATTGGCTCAATAAAATAGATGAGAAGTGTAGGATGTTTGATGACTAAAATAGAACAAACTCTCAAAAAATTCTTCGAATCTAAGCGAGTAGTCTTTAGTAGATGTGAAGCGTTTTGAAGAGGAAATGAAAATGCGCTTTTCTGGAAATAGTGCAAAGTGAACTACTGTAAATTTGAAAAAGTGCTATATGAGATCAAGGGGTTGTGTCAGTGAAAAGTTTTTATATTGTAGCAGGAGCAAATGGAAGTGGTAAGACCACATTTGCGATAAATTTTGCAAAACTAGAGAGTGTTAAATTTATAAATGCAGATGAGATTGCTAAAGAGTATGATCCTAATGATATTCAAAAACATAAACTCAAAGCAGGTAAAAAGTTTTTTCAAGAGTTGGAGAGCTCACTAAGAGAAAATAGATCATTTGTCATAGAAACTACGCTTTCAGGAAAGTATCTCATAAAATATATAGAACAGGCTAGAGATAATGGCTTTACAATAAATTTGATCTATCTGTTTTTAGAAAGTAAAGAGGAGAATATCTATAGAGTTAAAAATAGAGTTTTAAAAGGTGGTCATGATGTGCCAATAGATGATATTATAAGAAGGTATAAAAGAAGTAAAAATCTTTTTTGGACTACATATCGACAAATAGTAGATGAGTGGGTGATTTTTTTCAATGGGGGTGATAGTTTTGAGCCTGTTGCAAGCAACAAAGAGACTATTGATGAAGATTTACTACAAATATTTTTAGAAGGTATAGAAAATGAATGAATTTGAGATGAAGGTTTTCAAGATAGCTACAAAAGCTATAAAAGAGGCACAAAAAGAGAGCCTAAAGATGGGTGTAGCAAATGTTTATAGCAAAAATAAACAGATATATTTTCAGCTTCCAGATGGAAGAATCACACAAGAGACACCAAAAGAGTATAGGTCTTTAGAATCTGTAGGCATTGTGGATAAAAACGAAGCTTCAAGGATGGCGGATTAGTGAAGCATTTTCATGACTAAAATAGAACAGACTCTCAAAAAATTCTTCGAATCTAAGCGAGTAGTCTTTAGTAGATGTGAAGCTTTTTGAAGAGGAAATGAAAATGCGCTTTTCTGGAAATAGTGCAAAGCAAACTACTGTAAATTTGAAAAAGTGCTATA
>JAABSR010000183.1 GCA_011390245.1 Campylobacterales bacterium | reverse complement strand
GATATTTATATTTTTGTTTGAAAATAGAAATAAGATCTGTTCACGAGAGCAGATACTAAATGCCACCTCACTAAGCCTAAACACCAAAAATAGAACTATTGATATGCATATTTCAAATATTAGAAATAAAATAGAGGATGATTCTAAGAATCCAAAATATATCAAGTCTATCTGGGGTGTGGGCTATAAATTTATCTTAAAGAGTTGATTTTGTCTATTTTCCAAAAGATAACTATACTTTTTGTTATTAGTTTTACGCTTATGAGTGCTATTGGTTTTTGGATTGATTCTATAAATACAAATAGGGTTGAGGGCTTAATAAAAGATAAGTATCTAAAAATTGCTAATGAGATTTTTGAGAATATTGACAATCAAGATAAAATTAATGAGCTAATCTCTATATATAACCTCAAAACAAAAGATACAATAAAAGAGAGTAGCGAGAGCTTGTACTACAAAAAACACACTTTTGGATTTTTATCTATCAAGAGAGAGATTTTTGAGGATGAGTTTATTATTCATATCAATTTTCTTGATGATGAGTATATATTAAAAACTCCAGATGAGAAGAATCTAAATGATAGAATGATGTTAAATGCTCTGATTTTGCTTGATCTTTTTGTGCTAGCTTTGATCTTTTTGTATATTTTGAACCTATTGCAACCTCTGAAAAAAATAACAAAAACTATAGAGGAGTTTTCAGCTGGAAATCTAGAAAGCAGAATCGATATAGATTCAAAAGATGAAATAGGCAAACTCTCAAGAACTTTCAATAGCATGGCAAAAAGATTAGAGGAGCTTGTAAAAACTCAAGAGGAGCTACTAAGAGACATAGGACATGAGCTAAGAACTCCAATAGCAAAGGGGATGTTTGTCATAGAGAGGGTTGAGGATTCTACTCAAAAGGAGCTGCTAAGAAAAATATTTATTGATTTAGAGCTTTTGACAAATGAACTTATAGAGCTAGAGAAACTAAAATCTACTACGCTAAATCTCACAACTTTTGGAGCTGAAACTTTGATACTTCAATCCCTTGATAAGCTCTATATTGATGATGAAAACCTGATTTTTATCAAGGTAGAGAAAGATTTTAAAATAAGAGGAGATATATACTATCTCTCCATCGCTCTAAAAAATCTTATAGATAATGCACTCAAATACATGAGCACCCCACCTGTAGTCATAGAGGCAAAAAATAGAAAAATATCAATACAAAATAGCGGAGAGAGACTTTCAAAAGAGCTAGAGTATTATCTCAAGCCTTTTACTCAAGAGCTGATGCAAAGAGATGGATTTGGTTTGGGGCTTAGTATTGTTGAAAAGGTCATCTCTAGACATCAGATCGCTATAGATTATGAGTACAAAGATGGTAGAAATATTTTTAGTTTAGATTTTAAAAATTGTTAGCTTGAGTGCTCTGCCTCTTTCTCTTTGCATTTATCACAGATGCCATATAGGGTTAGGTCATGATCTAAAAGTTTAAAATCATGTTTTTTTGCTATCTCTTTTTGGAGAGCCTCTATATCATCATCTCTAAACTCTATGATTTTTCCACATCTTAGGCACGCCATGTGGTCGTGATGCGTGTTTGAGTTTATCTCATATCTCTTTGTATCTTGCCCAATAGAGATAACATTAACTAGTCCAGCATCTTCAAAAAATGAGAGTGTTCTATATACAGTTGATATACCAATCTTCTCATCATCTTTGTCTCTTACCTCTTTGTATATCTCATCAGGCGTTAGGTGTTTTCCACTCTCATAGATGACCTGAAGAATATACTTTCTTCTATCTGATTTTCTAAGTTTTGGATTTTTATCTAGATACTTATCCAATCTTTTGGTGAGATCTTCAAAAGTGACATTTTTACTACTCTCCACGCTACTCTCCTTCTTGAATCTATGCACATAATATCAAATTATAAGCTTTTAAGTCAATCAGATATTGTAAAATACGAAATGAATTACTATAGAGAAGGATTTGTGTTTGAAAATATCTATGTTTGCAATCATTTTTATAACTGTTTTTATTCTTATAAATATCTATATATCTAGACGCTTTATAAGGAAATTGCACTTTTCAAAAAAGTACAAAAACTATCTAAATATATTTTTGATTTTAAATTTTATAGGGGTTTTGTTCTATCTTGTGGCAAGGTATGAGATATCTACTCCAAATTGGTTATATTTTCTCCTCTCTTTGCCTATTGGTGTTTTGTTTATACTCTTTTGTATAACTCTGCTTTATGATATTTCACTTTTTGTTTCAGAGCGGATAAGGATGTCAAAAAAGAGAAGAGAGTTTTTCAAAAAATCACTTGATATCGCTGCTGTTGGATTTGCTTCACTTCTAAGTGCTAAAGCTATCCATGAAGCTATGTATATTGATATAGTCAAAAATAGCTTG
>JAABSR010000017.1 GCA_011390245.1 Campylobacterales bacterium | reverse complement strand
TTTTTTATAACTGGTGTAGAAGCACTATGGATAGAACCTTTTTCAAGCTTTAGTTCTACATCTTCAACTTGAAGCTCTAGTTTGCTTAGAGTGCTATCATCAAAAACTTTAATCAAATCTTTTATTTCATCTAGATTCATAAATGCCCCTTAGCATAGAAGTTTAGCGTTGTGTGATATAATAACACATTTTGATTTAAGTGAATAAATGAGGAGTGTTTGTGGGATTGAAAGCTGATTCTTGGATTAGAGAGAGATGCAAAAAAGATAATATGATAGAGCCATATTGTGAAAGTCAAGTAGGCAAAAATGTTGTGAGCTTTGGTATTAGCTCTTATGGTTATGACATAAGGGTTAGTAATGAGTTCAAAATATTTACAAATCTAAACACTACAGTTGTAGATCCAAAAGATTTCGACGATAGGAATGTAGTTGATTTCACAGGTGATGTCGCAATAATTCCTCCAAACTCTTTTGCTCTAGCTAGAACTATAGAGTATTTTAGA
Organism: Campylobacterales bacterium; assembly: GCA_011390245.1. Classification (GTDB taxonomy): domain Bacteria; phylum Campylobacterota; class Campylobacteria; order Campylobacterales; family JAABSR01; genus JAABSR01. The sequence goes on along the minus strand of JAABSR010000017.1, from coordinate 20,489 downwards.
ATCCCTAGGAATGTACTTGCTATATGTCTTGGAAAAAGCACCTATGCAAGATGTGGCATCATAGTAAATGTAACACCTTTTGAGCCTGAATTTGAAGGGCATATAACTATAGAGATAAGCAACACAACCCCTCTACCTGCAAAAATTTACGCAAATGAAGGAATCGCTCAAGTCCTTTTTTTAGAGGGTGATGAGCCTTGTGAAGTTAGTTACAAAGATAAAAAAGGAAAATATCAATCACAACAAGGAATCACTCTCCCTAGAATATTGAAATAAAAAGTAAAAACCTATACACTCACTACCAAAACATCAAGAGTTGAGGCTTCAAGCAAATCAAAAGTTATAAAGCTAAAATTTCCAGTGGTGTGTAAAAAGATAAGATCAGCATTTAGCTCTTCTATATTCTCCATGAAAATCTTTGGATTTAAGCTACCTGTGCATACGACACTTCTCATTCTTGTGCTATTCTCTCCAAATTCAGCTATAAACTCTCTAGCCCTATGCTCATTTTCTACCCTCACCTCCTCTTTGTAACCCATCACTTCTGCACTATCAAAGCCATAAATATGAAGTCTTCCTTCAAATGGAGTGCTATATGTGTGGTAAAGTATGATATTTGAGTATGGGAAAAGCTCTAGCAGTTCTTTGAGTGATTCTTTGGATTCTTTAGTGAAGTCTGTTGGTGCTAATATGTTTCTATACTTTAGCTCATGGTAGTTTTTTAAAACTAGCACTGGTATTTTTGAGCTTCTAACTATATCTTTAGTGTTTGAGCCCAAAAATATCTCTTCTAGCAAAATAGACTCTCCGCTACTTCCAATAATCAATAACTCAGAATCTAACTCTTTAGCTAGTTTTGGAATTTCACTTTTTATATCTCCATTTTTAATATGAAGATGTTCTCTTGTTATAGTAGGAAATCTATTGCTAATATTTTTGTATGTATTATCAAAAATCTCATCTGCTTTTTTTGATCTTGAGAAGAAGCTATCTTCTAAGATATGAACTACATCTAAAGCACTTCTATGCTTTAAACCTAGCTCAACACTCTTTTCTAGAACATCAAAGCTACTTTTGGATAGATCAATAGCTACCAACAGATTGCTCTTCTTCATACACAAATCTCCTTTTTTGAAAACTTAACTATATGCTATCAAAAATGGGCTAAAATATAATCAAAAAAAAGGATATTAATTGATTTTTGAAGATCTAAATAGTAGTCATGAAATTGATAAAAACATAAAAAGATCTAGACCAATATCTCAACAAGAGAGATCACATCTCATGGTAAAAGCTGATAATCCAAAACATCTAAATAAACTAGATGAGCTAAAATGTGATGTAGCGACTATAAACCTAGAAGATGGGATATTTGATAAGAAAAAAGCAAAAGAGTTGTGCAAAATCTTCCTTTCAAACCTACAAAACTCCTACTCAAAAATAGCAATAAGAGTAAATGAGCTTGAGCATGGAGGTTTTGAAGAGATAGAAGAGCTCTCCTTCTTAAAGCCTGATGCATTTAGGATTCCAAAGATTAGAACCCAAGATGAGCTAAATAGTGTTTTAGAAATAGCCCCAAAAGAATCTGATATATACCTCACAATTGAGACAAAAGAGGCATTTACAAATATAAAATCTTTCAAAGATAAAAGGGTTAAGTTTCTATATTTTGGGGTGCTTGATCTACTTAGTGATCTAGAGCTTCCTCAAAGCATGGTAGATTTTGAAAATGAGAACATGAAATACATGATGAGTAGATTTGTAGTAGAATCTAGAGCTATTGGAGGGAAGCCAATCTCTTTTACTTTTCAAGATTATAAGGATACAAAATCATACACTAGGTGGTGTGAAATTTCAAAAAGAGTTGGCTTTAGCGGACAAAGCTGTATCGCTCCAAATCAAGTTGAAATAGCAAATAGCACCTTTTTGTTTTCTAACTCCCAAAAAGAGAGAGCCTTGTATATCAAAGAGATTTTTGAGGAAAAGCAAAAAGAGGGAGTTAGCGGTTTTGCAGATGAAAAATATGGATTTATTGATGAGCCAATCTACAAAGATGCATGTTTGATTCTTGGCAAATTAGAGAGCCACTAAGCTCTCTAAAATTTTTCAACCATTGGTCTATACATCAACCCATAAAACATCTCTAGATATCTTCTAATCTCCTCTTTATCTTTTCTTGTCACATGCTTCCAAAATCCATAAACATTTGCTAAAGTTAGCAATCTATTTGCATATCTTTTCCAGTTATACTTCTCCTCAACTCTTCTAATGCTCTCTCTTGAGATAGCATCCCATGTAGCAGGATCTTGTCTGGATTTGAGAAAGAATGATTCTAAAATATTTATAGCACCATCTTCATCGGTTGGATCTATGTGAAATCCTGATTTTCCATCTTCTATGATTTCAATAGGTCCACCAAAGCATGTAGCAAATGTTGGCAATCCAGTGCTCATAGATTCTATTACAGTTAGACCAAAAGCCTCAAAAAGAGCAGGTTGAACAAAAAAACCTCTCTTATCAGCAATGACTCTATATAGCTCTCCAGTTAGTTGCTTCTCTAGTTGAGTTCCAACCCATCTGACATTTTTATCCAAATTATACTCATCAAATAGAGAGTGCATCTCTATTATCTGTGCCCTCTCCTCTTCATCTTTTGACTTTTCAATATTAACATGACCTGCGATAATAAAAAGATACGCCCCCTCTCTTAGGAGATCTGATTTTGCAAACCACCTCACAAGAGATATGATATTTTTCACCCTATCAAGTCGTGCTATTGAAAATATTATTGGTCTATTTTTATCCTCTAGTTCGCCTCTGCTTATCTCATCTGCATTGCCATACAAAAGCTCATCTATCTCATCATCTAAGAGCTTCAGTCTATCACTTCCTCTTTTGTAATCAAAAAATATCTCCTCATTTGCCCCTGGTGAGATGATATTAAACTTTGTATCATAGACATCAATACCATTTACAACTTGATATAGCCCAGGCATAGTAAAGCTTTTGTAGCTCTCATACTGTCCTATGCTTGTCTCATTACCAGCTATCTCTTGGTATGTGCTTGAGATCAAAAAATCAGCTGAATTCATACCAATAAGATCTGCTGTAAATTGAGCTGAGAAGTGATACTCATCCTCATTTTCTCTCCAATACAGAGCAGAGAATAGATATTTTGACTTCTCTAGTGCATGAGCTATGTTGCACTGAGTTACTTTTAGTTTTTGAGAGAGAAGCGTTGCAACTAGATTACCATCTGAGTAGTTTCCTATGATTAAATCTGGCGTGCTATTTAGTTCTGCTCTTATCTCTCTTATTGATTCTAGGGTAAATTTTTCTAGATATGGCCATATATGAAATCTAGATATCCAATCCTCAACCACTTCACCTTGTTTATCCCTAAAAGGAACACGCAATATTGTTGAATTCTTACTACCCCAAATATGCTCAAGTCTCTCATTACAAGTTGTACCTTGAGAGTTTGGAATAAGCCTACTTAAGACAATAATCTTTGGCTCAATATCTAGCCCTTGATTTTCAATCCTCTCTCTCATCTCCTTCTCTAGTGCTCTGACTTGATCTAAAATATAGACAACTTGACCACCAGTATCTGGAAATCCTAGCACTTTTGATTGTCCAAAAAAGCCATGAGGTGAGACTATAACTATATTAAACACCATAGGAATTTTGTCTAGAAATTTTTCAATCGCATGTGAAGAGAAGTTTTTCAAGACATTATCAAGCAACTTCATGCTCTCAAGTGTCCTCTTTATATCTTTTCCCCAACCCTTCTCAAAGCCTAGATTTTGAAGCAAAAACTGTACAGATTCAAAACTATCTTCTGGATCTCTTTGCTCCAAAATCCCTTGTGCTTTCATAAGAGAATCGTATAAATCTTCTAAAGTTTTTATCCTCTTATTTAGCATAAACTGCTCTCCATTATAGCTATGAAGCGTCAAAAACTCTAAAAGATTTTCTCTATTTTCACATTTGTTGAAATAGCTTGTAGAGAGATGTCTATTTAAAAACTCTATACCATTACCTATCTCTTTTTTATCTTCTATCTTTGGAAAATCTACATTAAAAGGCTCAACATCAAGTCTCAAAGACCAGTTCTCATCTGGCTCATATCCAACAATCCTCTCTTTGAAACTCAAAAAAGAGCTGATTTTAAGCTTTGTAAACTGTAACGAATCAATATCAAAAGCTACATAAAGCCACTTGCCTATGTCATATCTTATAGCTGTATAAATTTGTGGAGGAAATATCACCATCTCTTGTATTGGATAGATTACAGAATCTAGCTCATCTCCCATATCATGTGTCTCTTTGAAATGGACAAAAAACTTCTTTATCTCATTTTGAAGCAATGCATTTCTATCAAGCTCTGCAAACTTTCTCATTACAACAAATATATCTGATTTGTTATCCTCAATCTCTTTTAGTATCTTTTCCATCCAAATCTCCTCTTTTTTATTTTATAAAAGGATTCTTGAAAAAACCCAAGAATCTACACTAACACTAGGTTCTCTCAACTAGAGTTCCCATAGGCGAATAAGTCTCTTTTTTACACTGACTTTATATCTTCAAAAAAGTCATAATATGAGATACCTTCTAAAATTCCAGCAGAGTAGTTTGTCTCTGCAAAATATATATTTACTTTACCTTTTAGCTTTGCAAGCTCCCTACTGTAGTTACCAACAATAACGGCTCTAGTCCCGCCTTTTAGCATATCCTCATCATTTCCAGAATCCCCAGCAACCAAAATATTGCTAAATGGTATCCCAAATTTTAGTGCTATATATCTTACAGCATGCCCTTTTGATGCACGAATAGGCAAAATATCCAAAAACTCATCATGAGAGTAGGCAATATTGCCTAGTATATTGTTGTTTCTTAGTATCTTCTGTATCTCCCTCTTTTTTGGAGCGATTTTTGCATCAACTATATAGCTTACTTTATGTCTTCTCTGACCTACTTTTGATTGGAGTTTTACTCCTTTTACGCCAGAAAGAGCTTTTAGAACACCATCTCTATCCCACTTATAGTCAATATGCCTACTCCAGCTTCTATCCTCTTTCATGTTTTTACCAAAATGTATTTCACTTCCAACTGAGCTTATATAGATATCAGGAGTTGGCACGCCCCACTCCTCTAGGACTTTTTTTGCACTATCTATATTTCTTCCAGTTGCCACTCCAAAGCTTAAATGGCTATCATGTTTTTTTATTTTATCGACTAGATCTTGAAGTGCTCCATCATCACCCAAGAGAGTATTATCTATATCACATATCAGGAGTCTTTTCATAAGTGAAAGCCTCTGAGTTGGTTTTATTGAAAATGTGTGGATTTGTGGTTCAGCTATATTTAGCTTCTCAACCTCTTTGATATATTTTTTTGCATGAGATTCCCATGAATAAAACTTCTCCACTGCATTTAGTCCAGCTCTTCTTTTTCCACTCCAAGCTCTTTTATCCTCCAAAATATCAAGAAGAGCACTCTCTATATCCTCTTTTTTTAGAGGATCTACCAAAATTCCATTTTTTAGATTTTTTATTATATCTCTAGGTCCGCCATCGTTTGTAGCGACTATTGGCAAACCACTTGCTGCAGATTCTATTAGTGTCAATCCAAAAGGTTCAGTAAGAGCAATATTTACAAATATACCTCTCTTTTTTGCTGCTAGCCTATACAGAGATGCTATATCATCTCTGTTGTGATTTTTAGGATAGGCAACTTTTCCATAGAGATTGTACTTATCTATGAGGTATATCACACTATTTAGAACCTTTTTTGCACCGCTATCTAGTGTGTTTATATCATCTCTATTTCCCAAAACAAGCACTAGATTTGCCCTCTCTTGAAGCTCTTTACTCTTTCCATAGACTTCAACTAGTGTTGTTATGTTTTTTCTCTCATCTGCTCTTGATATTGCCAAAATCAGTGGCTTAGCTAGTGATCTCAAAAATGGCTCTATAATCTTTACAGCCTCTCCATCTTTTTGGGTATCATAATCTGCATGGAATTTATCAAGATTGACACCAGGAGGGATAATAACCATCTTTTTGGTAAAGTAGTTATCATACACTTTGTACTGCTCATCAACTTCTTGCTTTGTGCTAGCAATAATCAAAGAGGCGATAGAAATAGCAAACTCCTCAGATTCTATCCTTGTCTCTATATTATATTTGCTATCTATCTCATCTTGACTCAAACCCTTGCCTAAAAGTTTCTCTCTCTTCTCTCTCCCCAAAGAGTGTCCAGTAAAAATAAAAGGAACCTCCAAAAGTGAAGCTAGGCTTGACCCAACATACCCAGCATCCCCATAGTGCCCATGTATAACATCAGGTATCTGTCCGATTTTTCTTATGTGCTTGATACTCTGATCTATGAAACCATCCAAGTATGGCCATAAAGCCTCTTTTCTAAGATATCGCTTAGGCCCACATGGAAGCCTTACAATTTGAGCATCATCTCCTAAATCCTCATAAGGTTTTGAGTAGTCTTCACTTATTTTTTGATCATACACTGCTCTTGTTAGGAGATCGACCCTTTCTACATTTGGATGTTTTGCCAAAGCCCTAGCGAGCTGTACAACATATAGAGTTTGACCTCCTGTATCTGCATCTCTTCCTAGTTCTAGATTTTCACCTCTGATTAGACCATGAATACTGATTAAAACAATATAATATCCTCTTTTTTTCACACTATTTACCTTTTAGATTCCAATCTCATTTTTGATGTTTTGATAAAATTCTCTATCCATCAAAGTCGCTCCATCAATTGAGCATATTTTTGAAGCAAAAATAGATGAGTACTCAAGTGCAGTTTCTATTTCTATCTTGTTCAATAAAGAGTAGATAAACATAGAAGCATATGCATCTCCCGCACCAACACTATCTCTAAAGTTATCCACCTCTTTTGCTTCTGCCTCAAATCTTTGACCTCTGTAAATAAGCAAAGAGCCCTCTTTTGCTTTTGTGATGATCAAAATCTCCAAATCTAACATATCAAATAATTCAATTTCATCTCTGAAGTTATAATATTTTTTTATCTCTTCAAGTTCATCAGAATTGATTTTTAAAATATCAATTTCAGCTAGAAGCTCTTTGATTATCTCTTTGTTGTAGTGAGGTGCTCTGAGGTTTATATCAACAAAAACTCTTTTTGATCTTTTTTTTAGCTCCATCGCACTCTCTCTTGAATGATTCCCTCTAAGAGCTAGAGAGCCAAGATACAAAAGCTCAACACTATTAATATCAGCAGTAGTGATAAAATCATAAGCAGTATTGGTTTTTATCTCATATTGTGGGGAGCCATTTTCAAGGATTACCTCTACTACGCCAGTTGGGAAGCTATTTTTTTGGATATATTTTGTAGAGAGGGAGATTTTTTTCATATTTTTGATGATTTTTTCACCCAAATCATCATCACCAACAGCACTTATAAAGGCAGGATTTAAACCAAGCATTTTTAGATTCCAAGCAACATTAAAAGGTGCTCCACCTAATATTTTATCACTACCTATAACATCATATAAAACTTCACCAAAAATATGCAGATCAAATTTCAAATATATCTCCTCTTCTTGATAGAATAGGATTAATTTACCAAAAAGAGATTAAACTAGCATAAATAAGCAAGCTATTTATTACATTTTAATCAACAAGTAGCCTTAAAATAGTCCTATAATATAGCTCATGCTCAAGTGCATGAATCCTAGCAGAGAACTCTTCAAAGCTCTCATCTTCTATCTTCTCTATACACTTTTGAGACAAAATCTCGCCGCTATCTAACTCCATGGAGACCTTATGCACTGTGACCCCTGCAACTTTCATAGGAGAATCAAAGCTCTCTCTTAGTGCATTTGCACCCTTGAAAAGTGGTAAAAGCGAAGGATGAATATTTACACATTTGAATTTAGAGACAAAACTAGGAGTTAAGATTCTCATAAATCCAGCTAATACCACTAGATCTATTTTTGATTCTTCCAAGAGATTTAAGATCACCTCTTCAAATTCATCTCTAGATTTGAAATCTCTATGATCAATCACTCTATATTTTATGTCAAGATCTTGACATCTTTTTATTCCGTATGCGTTTTGATTATTTGATATTGCTATCTCTACTTTGATGTGGGTATCGCAAAATTTTTTATCATCAATCTTCCTAGCAACGGCTTCAAGGTTTGAGCCATTGCCACTAAAGAGTATAGCTACTCTTTTTGTTTTTTGCATCTACTTAAAAAGCTCTTTCCTGCTCTTTTTTATATGCTCAATAACCTCTACAACCTCTTCAAATCCATACTCTATATTTTCCTCTTTAAAGATTTCATCCATCCCTGTGAGGTAAGCATCAACTGCCTCTCTTATCTTATCTTTTGGTACTCCGGCATAGTAGAGTGCAACTCCTAGCATGTCTGCAAGCTGCATAGCAAGCTCCTCAATTTCAAGCTCAGCATTAAAAAGCTCTTTGTTCTCGTCTGGATGTACCATCTCTATCCCTTTTGAATTATTATATTTTGTACTCTTGATTTTACTTCACTATATAAAAAACTCTCCTTAAAGTCACTCATTTTACCTCCTGCGGCATTTGGATGTCCGCCACCACCAAAGATAGTTTTTGACATATTTCCTACATCTAGCTCTCCATCTGCCCTGATGCTGAGTGCCCCTCTAGGTGATATATCCATAAAAAAATCATAATCTTTGTACTTTTTCAAAAATCCATTTGCAACAACTGAGATACTTCCAAGCGAATATGTCAGCACTCCTTTGTGCTCTTTGTAGTATATAGTAATATTCTCTAGCTCATCTCCTAGCAGTTTTATAAGATAAATAGATGTGAGATTTTCTAGTGTATCATCCTCACTACTATTTTTTAAAAACTCCTTTTTTATTTTGTGGATTGAACTATCTAGCTTTATATGTCTATTATCTTTTTTGATATAGTTTAGTGCACTCTCTAGTATGTGAAATTTATAGATTCTATGCATATCATCAAACATAAATCTATTTATCTCTCTTGCTTCATTTAGTGATTTTGAGCAAACCTTGCCAAACTCAAACCCCTTATCTTCTTCTCTCCATATATCATAGCTATCTATAGAGTTTACTAGCTCTTTTAGTTTTTCTAGCCTCTTTTTCTGCGGTCCTTTAAAGTTCTTACACAACCACTCAAATGTTATTTTTGTTGCAGACCTCTCAGTATCAAGAAAGTACCACTTAAAAAGCTCTGCACAATCACTACCTGTAGCATGATGATCTAAAAGTTGAACATCTACATCTTTTGAACTTTGAGAGATAAATTGATTTATCATCTCTGCCTCATTGGTTGTCAGATTTAGATCTGTTATGAGTATCAAAAACCTCTCAAAATTCTCCTGCTCTATATTTGAAAATATTTGCTCTAGTCTTGCGACTACCTCTTTGCCATAATTACTATTGTAATATGAGCTATCTTTAAAAAATTGATTGCTTAAAAATTGACATCCATATCCGTCAAGATCAATATGAGATAGGTGGTGTAACTTCATAAATATATTTCCTTATTTTTTTTGAAGGTCAAATTATATCATTTTAAAAAAATATCAAGTTGAAGAAGAGGAGGGATTGTTTATCTAAAATAAGTGATTTTTTTGATATTATTTTAATAAAGCTATATGAAATTAGGGGAAAAAGTGGAATCTGCTGATATTTTTACCATTATTATCTCAGCTATGGGTATAGCTGTTTTTCTTAATATTATTGCCAAAAAGTTTGATATACCAGTGATTATTGGTTACATTGCAACTGGTACAATAATACTATATCTTTTTGATCTCTCAGGTGCTGCTAAATCTTATGAACTGACCCACATTGCTGAGTTTGGTATAGTCTTTTTGATGTTTATGATAGGTCTAGAGTTCTCAGCTGATAAGATAAAATCCCTAAGGCAAGAGGTTTTGCTTTTTGGTTCATTGCAAGTTGTTATTAGTGCTCTTATATTTTTTGTATTGACTAGATATCTATTTGGTATTGATGTGAAGACTTCAGTTATCATAAGCTGTGCTTTTGCACTATCATCTACTGCGATTGTCTTAAAAAGTCTAAATGAATCAAAAGAGATTCACACACCTTATGGCAAAAATGTACTTGGAATCTTGATATTTCAAGATATTGCTGTTATCCCTATTTTGCTACTTATAACACTACTTGCGGATTCCTCCAAAACAGTTACAGAGTTACTTACAAATACAGCAATACAAGCAGTTATTGTCCTATTTTTGCTTTTTGTTCCTGGAAAACGCGTAATAAATTATTTACTAAAAATATCAGCAAACACTAAAATGGATGAGATTTTTGTAGGAATGATTTTATTTATTGTCATTGGTACATCTATGTTAGTAGGGCTTTTTGGATTCTCCTACTCTTTGGGTGCGTTTATTGCAGGTATGATTATTGCGGAGACAAAATACAAATATCAAGTAGAGGCGGACTTAGTTCATTTCAGGGATCTATTTTTAGGGTTTTTCTTTGTGACCGTGGGAATGCAAGTTGATATCTTCCATCTGTTTGAAAACTTTGCTCTTATTTTTCAGATTCTTATAGGTATCTTGTTGCTTAAGACACTTATAATTTACGCTATTATTCGATTCTTTAAAGATGCAGAAAACTCACTACAAACTGCTATCTCTCTTTCACAAGTTGGTGAGTTCTCTTTTGCTATTTTTGCACTCTCATTTGCTCATGGAATCATAGAAGATTCTATACAAAAAACTCTGATCTTAGTGGTTATATTCTCAATGATTTTGACACCTTTTATACTCAAAAATATTCATAAATTGACCTCTATTTTTGTAAATGAAAAAGAGCTAAATCCAGAGAAACTCAACAAATACTTAAGTGATTTAAGAGACCATGTCATAGTGTGTGGTTATGGTACTTTTGGTAGTGAAGTAGTAGGTTATCTCAAAAGTTATGATATCAAATATATTGCAGTAGATTACAACCTAAGAAATGTAGAGAGAGGCATCAAAAAAGGAGATAATGTCTTTTTTGGCAATGTTTCACTTAGTGGCATTATGGAGAAGTTGCATGTTGAAGATTCTGTAGCGGTAATCATAGCAATAAATGATACTGAAAAGATAAGAGTGGTTTCTGAAAAGATAGTAGAGAGGGCTAAAAATTGCAATATTATCGTAAAAGTAAGCTCTGATCACGAGGAGAATTTGGTCAAGAATCTCAAAGTTTATAAAACTATAAATGAGAAAAAAGAGGTCGCAAAGATTTTGGCACAATCAGCAATATCTTGTGAATACAACAGAGTTAAACAGGGGGGATAATGATATGGATTGGGATTTGAGTGCACTTTATAAAGAGAAAGAAGAGCTAGATATAGATGTAAAAAAATGCAAAAAAGAGGCAAAAGCATTTGAGAAAAAGTATAGTAATAATCTCTCAAAACTAAAAAGTGAAGAGCTTTTGAAGGCTATAAAAAAATATGAGAATATATTAGAAAATATTTCACTAATTATGAGTTATGTCTTTTTAGAGTTTGCAACAGATAGTACAAAGGGTGGATTTTTCTCAAAATACCAAAAGTTGTGCAATGATATTCAAGAGAAAATACTCTTTTTTGAGATTGAGATAAACAAAATAGATGGCAAAAAGATAAAAACTCACATCAAAAATATTAAAAAATACTCATACTATCTACAAAAAATAGTCCAATCAAAACCTCACCAACTAGAGCTATCACAAGAGAGAGTTTTACTAAAAAAAGAGCCTGTAGGTTCTAGTGCTTTCTCTAGACTTTTTGATGAGCACTTCTCTCGCATGAAGTTCAAATACGGAAATAGATCTCTTAGCGAAGAAGAGATACTCTCAATGCTATATGATGAGAAAAGAGATATTAGAAAAAGAGCTCAAGAATCTATGACAAAAGGGCTAGAGCCAAATCTTGAGCTTTTAGCCTATATATTTAACATGATAAGAAGTGACACCAAAATCGAATGTGACTTGCGAAAATATAGCTCACCTGAAGAGTCAAGACATATAGACAATCAGATATCTCAAAAAAGTGTAGATGCACTTGTAGATTGCGTAAACTCACGCACTGAAATCGTCTCAAAATTCTACACCAAAAAAGCAAAAATATTAAATCTTTCAACTCTGTATGACTATGATAGATATGCACCTATCTCAAAAAAAGAGGGACGATATAGCTTTGAAGAATCCAAAGATATAGTGCTAGATTCTCTTGGTTGTTTCTCTCCTAAATTTAAGGAGATTGCACAAAAAGCATTTGATGAGAGATGGATAGATGCTTTCCCAAAAGAGAACAAAAGAGGCGGTGCATTTTCACATGGAACCGTACCAAAAGCTCATCCTTATGTTTTGCTAAATCACACAAACAGAAGAAGAGATATGTTTACCCTAGCTCATGAACTAGGTCATGCTATTCATCAGTATCTCAGTAGAGATGTTGGATATCTAAATAGCGATACACCCCTCACCACATCTGAGACTGCATCTATCTTTTCAGAGATGTTGCTATTTGATCACATCTCAAAAGATTTGGAAAACGAGGAGCTGCTCTCTTTATATGGTGGAAAGCTAGAGGATATATTTGCCACACTCTTTAGGCAGATAGTTTTTACAAATTTTGAGAGAAGAGTTCATGCACACAAAGATGAGCTAAAACCTCATGAATACAGCGAAATATGGAGAGAAGAGAACTCAAAAATGTTTGGCAAGTCAGTTAGACTTACGAAAAATTATGATATATGGTGGAGCTATATACCGCACTTTATACATTCACCATTTTATTGCTACTCCTACTCTTATGGTCAGCTTCTAGTCTTAGCTCTTTTTGGTTTGTACAAGCAAGGTTTTGATGGCTTTGAAAAAAGATATATCAACTTCCTATCTAGTGGTGGTTCAAAATCCCCAAAAGAGCTAGTAGAGCTATTTGGTTTTGATATTGAGAGTGAAGAGTTTTGGCTTATTGGAATGAGGGAGGTTGAAAGTATGGTAGAGAAATTTATGGAGCTTAAAAATGATTGAAAATATTATAAAAGATTATAACTACAAAGAAATAATGGAGACTCACGCAAAAGATGTAATAGGGTATCTTCTAGATAAAAATATAAACTTCTCTATATTGTGCAATGTCACTTTAGTTGATTTTGACCCAAAAATCCCAGAAGAGATATCCAAAAATTTCAAACCGCTCACACTTTTTGTTTTGGCTGGATACACATTTGAGAGTGTAAGAGTTGATGATGAAAATATCTATTTTGAGGCAGGATTTGGACCTGATAATTTTGGCAGTTTTGTGACTGTTCCACTTTTTGGAGTGCTACAGGTGATACTAGAAGAGACTGTTCTTTTCATAAACCTCACAGCAGGTACAGAGGAGTTTAGAGAGAAACAAAACCCAAAACCCAAAAGTGATGATGAAGGGATAAAAAACTCAATGGAAGCACTCCTTTCAAACCCTGAAAATAAAAAATTTGCAAAAAAGAGCAAAAAGTAGATAGGTATTATAGAGACTTTACAGACATACTAGAGAGCAAATCCGCTCTCTAATCGATAAACACTTAGACTTTACCTATTTTTGCACACCTTTATCCTGCCACCAAATCAATATGTTGGATTATTGCATTCTCTCTTCTATTTTGCATCTCAACAAAAGCACTCTTTTGTATCACGCCTGCTAGTTGTCCTTTTTTATCATACACCATCTCTTCATTTTTTTGTGCATTGAGATGTATCACTCCAACCCCTGCTTCTCCAAGAGCTACTAATCTATCCTCACCGTTCTCATTTTTTCTCCAGATTCTTAGCCTATCATATATAGTATCATCACTGTTTATGACGCCATCAAAATTGCTATCTAGTATCGCCAAATCAGCAAATCCATCACCGCTTTTTGCACCAAATAGCTCACTTCCATCATCTATTTTTCCATTATTATTTCTATCTAGTGCCAAATATCCGCTATTGCCTTTTAGCATTGATATTTGATCTTTTCTACCATCACTATCTAGGTCAAATTCAAATTTTTCCGAAGAAAGCTCTGTGCTTTTACCATCAAAATTTATCACCAAAGGATCTAATAGTTTATGTTTTGCACTCATCTCTTTTGTGATATTTAATCTTTTCGCCTCAATATCTGTAAAATTTAGCTTGACCTCTTTTTCTACCACTGCATCTTCTGCCATAATTTTTAAATCTATCTTTATGGCATTTATATTGATACTGCCGCCACTTAGATTTTCTCCTCTCTCCTTAGTATTGAGAATATTTAAAAACTCACTCTTCATCTCATCTCTTACTTTTTCAAATTGTGTCAACGCCTTTGAGGCAACATCACCCTCCAAAGTAACAAGACTATTTTCTGCTTGAGTTGTTGATGCACTTGGTGTTTCCTCATTGCTCTCATGTGACTTTTTTAGCTGCTCTTCTATCTCTTTTTTGATAGTGTGGTAGCTAAACTCTCTATAGCTCAAATCTATCTTCATCGCAAATCCTTTTTTGATGATTTCGCGTACCTTCCTTGGTGCGTATGAGATAAAAATCGGAATAATTAAAAAGAAGTTTAATTTAATATGTCAGCTCGGAAGTGGAACTATACATATTCCCTTATTGCTAAATCGCAAAAAAGCAAAGTATATAATTCTGAAAAAGTGATTGAAAAAATTGAGAAATTGTACGGAGTTGAAGTTTTTGAGATACTTGGTTGCGGGAAGAGGATTTGAACCTCTGACCTTCGGGTTATGAGCCCGACGAGCTACCGGACTGCTCTATCCCGCGATATTTGAAGTAACAAAATGATCTAGCAAAAATGGCTGGGGTAGAAGGATTCGAACCTCCGAATATCTGGACCAAAACCAGGTGCCTTACCGCTTGGCGATACCCCAATTTTCAACATCTTTTGATAACCTAACCAATTTTGTGAGGTGGAATTATAGTAAAAATTTATCTGTATGTCAAGCTTTTTGATGTAATATTTATAAATTCAATACAATATTACAAAAAAGTAAGGTGGGTATATGCCAATTCAAAGAGTTAAAGAGGCGATAGAGGCTATAAAAAATGGTGAGATTATTATCATGATGGATGATGAAGATAGGGAGAATGAGGGCGATTTGGTATATGCTGCTACATTTAGCACACCTCAAAAGGTAAACTTTCTAGCCTCTGAGGCAAAAGGGCTTATATGCACTGCTCTTGAAAGAGAGATTGGCAAGAGATTGCAACTAGAGCCTATGGTGGCAAATAACAACTCCCAATATGAGACAGCATTTACTATCTCAGTAGATGACAAAGATTGCACTACAGGCATATCAGCTTTTGAGAGAGATATGACTATCAAAAGATTGGCAAATCCAATATCCTTGGGCACAGATCTCCTAAGACCTGGTCATATTTTTCCACTTATTGCAAAAGATGGTGGGGTTCTTGTTAGGACAGGTCATACTGAGGGTTCAGTAGATTTGTGTAAACTAGCTGGCTTAGCACCTGTAGCAGTTATTTGTGAAGTGATGAAAGAAGATGGAGAGATGGCTAGAAGGGATGATCTTTTAGAGTTTGGGAAAACTCATAATATGAAAATAGTATATATTTCTGATATTATTGAGTATAGATTAAAACATGAGACGCTAGTAAATATAGAATCCAGCAGTAGAGATATCTTTTTTGATTGTGATGTTGAGAAAATCATCATAAGCGATCATCACAAACATTTACACACAGTCTATAAATTTGGCAACGATATTAGCAATCCGCTTGTGAAATATCACACCATATCTAGAGACTTGGATCTTTTTCAAAACTCCAAAAAGTTAAATATCCTTCTTAAATCAATAGATATCCTCAAAAAAGAGGGTGGTGTTCTTATATTCATGGAAGATAGCTTACTCGCTTCAAATCATATAAAAGACTTTGGTATTGGTGCACAGATTCTAAAGATAGTTGGGGTGGATAAGTTTAGATTATTGACATCAAAAAGCAAAAGAGAGTATGTTGGCATCAGTGGATTTGGTATAAATATAGAAGAGGAGATTGTTGTTGATGGATAAAAAGCTACATAGCGTGAGCTAGTAGCTTGTAAAGCTATTTTTTGAGGTCTTTATGATCTCAACTCCATATATTATTTGATTGCCTCTCCTGCCCTCTTTAAACACATTATATTCGCTATCAATATTTGAAAAAAAACTCTCAACTCCTATGGATGTTGAGTAGTTTATCCAGTTGTATTTGAGATCATTATCAAGGAGTTGATTGTACTCCACAAGCTCACTATCAGGGTCTATTATAGAATTTGCTATGAGCAGAGAGTCTCTATCTCTCTCTTGAGTTAGAGAAAAAAGATCAGGGTTGTAGTTTATTTGTGTAGAGAGAATATTTATAGGCTTGATATCATAATATACAAACTGAGACATCAGAAGACTTGATTTTACAAGTGGGGTATTTAGTATTACTGAAGAGCTCTCTATTATAGACCTATTGTTTTTTATTATGTCTCTAAATTGCGTACTTTCTGCTTGAGATATCTCTTTTTCAAAAACAGGAATCATTCCGCTCTCTTTAGAGTAAGTGCTAATCTTTTCACTTATTGCACTATCATCTTTGAATACTACTACATTTGTATTTGCAAATCTTGAAATTGCTTCTATCTGTCCTTTGTAATCAATCCCACCAAAAGTAATCATCTCATTATTTGTGTATATCTCATCTTTGTGAACTGTAGGAATATAGATGTTTATCTCATCATACCTATCTGCCAATATTTGTGCTCCACTATCAGTGAGGATTGCTATGAGATTTCTGTATCCATTACTCACAACTTCTTCCAATGTTTTATCTATTGATTCTCTACTCTCATCAACACTATTGAAAACCTCTATCTCAAATTCAATTCCTCTACTCAAAAGATACGCTACTACTGCATTTGTAGTAGAAATAGCATATCTTCCAATAACCTTTTTTGGCTGCAAAAGTGCTATCTTAAATTTACCAAAGTTTTTATTTAGATTGTCGTATGGGAGATTTTTGATATTGAGTATATCCATGTAGTGGTTTACTATACTTTTATGCTCACTACTGTAAGTATATTTTGCCAGCATAGAAAAAATAAGTTTCTCTTCATAAAGAAGTCTCATACACTCAAATTTACACTCATTTTCATCTATATCTACAATCTCTACAGAGGGGATAGGTAGTGGAGACATGAGCTCAATTTTTGCAAATAAAACTGCAGGAACAATAGTAAGTATAAGTAAAAGTTTAGATATTTTCAAGGTAACTCTTTATTTTTTTAAAATCCAAAAAAGCATCTTTTTTAGCAGATGGATTCCTAAGAAGATAGCTAGGATGAAAAGTAGGGATCAATATTTTATCTCCAAACTCCAACACTACGCCTCTTATCTTTGAAATTGGTGTATTATCATCTGTTAAAAATTGATAGCTACTACTCCCAAGAGCAACTAATATCTTAGGATTAATAGCCTCAATCTGCCTTAGCATGTATGGTCTGCAAGATACAACTTCACTTTGTGTTGGGACCCTATTTTTTGGTGGTCTGCACTTTATCACATTTGTTATATAGACATCTTCCCTCGAACACCCTAGCATAGTCTCTATTATCTTTGCAAGCAAGCTTCCAGTCCTTCCAACAAAAGGTCTTCCACACTCATCCTCGCTTCCACCTGGTGCTTCACCTATGAACATTATTGGAGAGTTGATATTCCCCTCTCCAAAAACGCTTTTTATTCTACTTTTTGAAAGCTCGCATAGATGACAATCATTCACTACCTCTTCCAATTTTTGTAAAGAAGTAGGCAGATTGTAGTTGTTGATATTTACAACTCTCCTGCTATCGCTATACTTTACACCTACACATCTTAGCTGGTAGAGCCTCTTTAACTCTAGTGCTTTTATATGATGCATTTATCAGAGGTAAGCAAAAAAGAGATATAAAAAAGCAGGAGAATTACTCCCCTACCTCAACTTCAACAGGATCACTCTCCCAGACTCCATGTTTTGTGCAGTATGACATAGCTACTAGCTTCATTTTTGATTTAGTAGGTACAACTTCAAAAATAACTGAAGCATGAGCTGGAGCAGAACCTTGCGCACCTGCATAGTAAGTGGTTTGGCTTAGCAAAGTTTCACCATCAAAAAGCTGGATATATGCTATGTAGTGATCAAAATCATCGGGATGTTTATACTCATTACCCATCTGAATTCTTACTTGGAATTTCTCACCCTTTTTAGCGTTTTTTTCACAATGTATAAAAGGCGAATGTCTATCTATATAGTCCTTTTTCGCCTCTTTTTCTACACTATCAATATCTACATATCTATTAATTTTTGGCATATCTTCTCCTAGTGTTCAAAATTGAGCATGTATTCTATCACTAAATTACAAAATATTCTTTAAAGCTGTATCTTTTGAGTTGTGTTATATTTCCATTTACTCCACCGGTGTGGATAAAAACTATATCTCTACCCTCAAATATCTCTAGATTCTCAAGAAGTGCTTGCCACATTTTGCAATCATATAGCAAATCAAACTCTATGCCAGCTCTTTTTGTCTCCAAATATATCTCATAAAGCTCTCTATATAGGTTACCAAAGTGATATTTTTTTTGAGTTGCCAAGAAACCAATTGTACCTATATCATAATCCTCTATCTCTAACATCTGCTTTTTGAGATACTCCATATCTCCTATAGAGTTTGTGGTAAAAAGATCATATTTCAAAAACTTAGATAGATATAGAGCTGATACGCCAGTGCCAGAGCTTATCACAACTGCTGGATTTTTTAGATTTAAAGAATCTATATCATGGTTTAACTCTTCTGCTAGTATCTCCATACCAAGTTTGGCAAATTTTTCTGCTCCACCTTGCTTGATATATAGCTTTTTCGCAAACTCACCGCTTTTGAAACTCTCAAGAAAAATATCATATTCACAACTATTTAGCTCTATAAGATTCATACCATTTTCTAGAGCATTTTTGAGATTCCCCTCGATATTTTCTCTTAGGTAACTTGCTAGAGTCTTTGCGTAGTAGGTAAATTTTTTATTTTTAAGTTGTGCAAGATTTGATAGAGCGTACATTGCATTGCTTTGTGCTCCACCATAACTTACAATCTCTTCTATATCAAAAAGATCATCTACTAAAAATTTATAAAATTTCCTAGCCTTATTGCCATTAAATCTGCTCTCTAAAAGATCATCTCTTTTGATATAAAATTTTCTACCAAAAAGAGATATTTCATCAATCCTAGAATCTCTTAGCTCTAAAAACCTCATCCAGATATCTCCCATTGACTCTATAGGTTTCATCCATATCATCTGCCTTTAAGCTGAAATATCTTCTTACTTCAATCCAACTAAATTTGATAGTACCCTAATCATCCTACCAATAATTTTATCATTAAATTCATATTTTGAATTGTGGCATGAGATATTATATTTTTCATTTTCACTCATCCCAATAAGAGCATAAGCACCTCTTATATTTTTTTGGTAGTAGCTAAAATCTTCACTTGCCATAATGGGCACAGCTATACTCTCATCCATCCACTCTTCACCAAATTCAGCCTCTAGAGATTCTCTAAAAAGGTGAGCACTTTTGTGGTCATTGATTGTTGCATCATATCGTGGATGAATATCTACTTTTGCCTCTACACCATAAGTTTTTGCACTATCTTGAGAAATTGATACTATAAGGGCATTAATTTTCTCTCTCAAAGTAGAATCAGAAAGCCTAATAGAACCACTAATTTTAGCAGTTGAGGGGATTATCGTATCTTGACTTTTAGCATCAATTGAAGAGACATTTACAACCACTGCAGATTGTGGAGCCATCCTTCTGCTCACAATCTGTTGCAAATTTAGTGTAATAGCTGCTGCTGCTAAAATAGGGTCGTGACACACTTCAGGCTGACTTGCGTGTCCACCTTTTCCTCTTACCTCTATTTCAAAAGTACCATTTCCAGACATCACAGCACCATCTGGGCATATTGCACGACCATAGGGGATCATTGGCCAATTATGCCAACCATATATAATATCTACACCATCCAATGCACCCTCTTCAATCATCGCTTTAGCTCCATGCCCACCCTCTTCGGCAGGTTGAAATATCAAAGAGACTCTTTTTTTTAATTTGTGCTCATTTATTTTTAGATATCTTGCTGTGCCCATCAAAGTTGCACTATGCCCATCATGTCCACAAGCATGCATACACCCTCTGTTTTTTGAGACAAATGGAATATCCAAGCTCTCCTCTATAGGAAGTGCATCAATATCGGCTCTTAGGGCAATATGCTCCTCTTTTTTGTCATCTCCGATTGTAGCAATAGTCCCATTTTTGGCACACTCTCTCCAAGTGATTCCAAATTCATCTAGCTTTTCTCTAATAAGCCTAGCAGTATTCTCCTCTTGCCATGTAAGCTCTGGATTGCTATGAAGGAGGTGACGAAACTCTATA
>JAABSR010000182.1 GCA_011390245.1 Campylobacterales bacterium | reverse complement strand
TTTGTTGTAGCATTATCAGATGTCATCAAAAAAGAGACTTTGAAAATTTCAAATGATATTAATACTATTATTATTCCAAGTGCTTATAGTGGATTGGAGTTAGATAAAACAAAAATAGAAGAGATAAAAAATAGATTTAAAGGCAAATTTCTAATAGGCAATATAGGAGAGCTAGATAACAAAACAAAAGGTCAATACTACCTCATAGAAGCAGCAAAAAGATTTCAAAAAAGCCATCCAGAGTTTCATTTTGTATTTTTAGGGAGAGGGGTTGATGAACAAAACTATAAAGAGCAAGCCAAGAATCTAACCAATATCACATTTGAAGGATTTGTAGATAATGTAGGTGATTATATTGAGGCATTTGATCTTTTTGTTTTTCCTTCACTCAAAGAGGGTTTAGGCTCAATACTACTTGATGTGAAAAGAGCAAAAGTTCCAATCATTGCTAGTGAGACAGGAGGTATTCCAGATATTGTACAAAATAACTACAATGGTATATTGATCCCACCAGGGAGTAGTGATTCTATTTATGAATCGATACTAGAGTTTTATAGAAATAAGCCTAAAGCAAAGCTTTTTGCACAGAGGGCTTATGATGAGATTGAGAAATATTCACCCACTAATCTAGCTAAAAAATATAAGAATCTATATAGCAAAATAGTTTAAATCCTATATATCTCCTCATGCTGATTTTTCCATCTTCTATGGAACCAAAACCACTCTTTTGGATTTTCTCTGATATATCTCTCTTCTACCTCTGCTTGTTTTTGTGTCGCTTCTAGTATATCTCTATCTATATCATCACTCTTTTTAACTCTATAGACCTCTACAAATTTTATAATGTTTTTCTCATCTTCTATTTTTGAGTGAACAAATACAATGGGTGCATCAAATTTTCTAGAGAGAATCGAGCCAGAGTGTAGATGCCTAGCCTTTTTTCCAAAAAAATCTACCAAAACCCCAGATTTTTCTCCACAATTTTGATCTACAAGCATTCCTATGTGGTTCCCATTTTTTAATGTTTTGATAAGCTCTTTGGTGGCTCCTTTTTTATCCAGCACCTCTACACCAAATCTAGCCCTGCTCTCTTCAAGCTCTCTATCAAGCTCTTCTATTCCAAGTGCTCTCCCAACTACAGTAAGTTTTATATCAAACTTTGCACCAATTCCCAAAGATACATGCTCCCAGTTTCCATAGTGTGAGGTTAGAAATATTATTCTCTCTCCATTTCTCAAAAGATCCTCTACAAGCTCACTATTTTCAAACTCTAGGAGAGATAGAAGCTCATCTTTGCTGATTTGCTGCATTTGCACAAATGAGATAAAGTTCCTAACTAGATTTTTATAGCAACTCTTCACGATCTCGTTTTTCTCTTCTTCTGATATCTCTTCGCCATAGGCAAAATCTAGATTTACTTTGGCAACCTTACCTCTTCTGTTGTCCAATAGAGAGAGTATTTTTGCAAAAAAAACTATAGTAGGTTTCTCAAGTGATTTTGGAATATTTCTCACAAAAAAAGAGAAAACTCTATATAGAAGTATATATATTTTAGCCATGAAGTATCTCTCTTGCATTTTTGTATATTATATTGGGGTCGATGTCTTTAATGGTCTCAACACCTAGATTTTTTGCACTAATACATCTATTTTTCTCACTTCCAATACAAAAACGCTCCATAGGCGTAACACCAAAAATCGTAATAGAGGCAACCCCACTTGCCCATGCTAAATGAGTAGGCCCACTATCTCCACCAATTAGTAAATCCATCATAGAGATAGTTGCTTTTAGCTCATCCATGCTCATTTTTGGCAAAAGGCGGGCATGGCTACTATTTTCTAATCTTTTTGCATCCTCCTCTTTTTGATGGTATATGATGTATAGATTCTCTTCAAACATATTTGCTAATTCTATAAATCTCTCTATAGGGTAGATCTTAGAATCTTTTGACGCCTCTATAAAGAGTGCGATATTTTTTTTACTGCTTTTTTCTATGAGGGATTCTGCTCTGTTTTTTGCATCATTTGAGAAAGAGATGAAAGGTTTTTGGTTGATGATATCCTCAAAAGCTATTTCGACATCCAAAGCAGTTGAAAGAATCTTTTTATTTCTTTTGATGATATGCTCACTATAGGGAATCTCTATCTTTTTGTCATAAAATAGCGAAGCAAGCCACTCTTTTGCAGATCTTCTTCCAAAGCCTACAGAAGTTTTTTTATTTAGAAAGCTCAAAACTAGTGCAGATTTTAGAAGTCCTTGCATATCAATTACCATATCATATTTTGGCAGAGACCTTAGATATTTTATGGTTTTGAGTGATAGTTTCAAAGATCGCTCTTTTTTGATTTTTGAGATTGGTACTTTGTGTATTTTTGATATAAGTGGAGAATCTTGTAAAATATCAGCAAACTTCTCATCTACAAACCACTCAATAATCAACCCATCT
>JAABSR010000181.1 GCA_011390245.1 Campylobacterales bacterium | reverse complement strand
AGGCTCTCTTAAAGATTGGAGCAGAAAAGGTGATAGATAGAGGAGACTTCCCTACCCTAAAACAAAGAGTTCTAGAAGCCACTGGTGGGAAAAATATTGACGCGGTTATGGATATGTTAGGTGGAGAGTACACCAATCTCTTTATCGATGTAATGATCCAAGATATGTACGATAGAGACACCTACCCTAGAATCTCCATACCTGGGGCTTCTGCTGGAAATATTGCACAGATGTTGTGGACAAAGATCTACCTCTATCAAGTACAGATCTTTGGAGTCTCCCATGGGACAAAAAATGAAGCAAAAAAGCTTATAGAGTGGATAAGAGAGGGGAAACTCAAGCCCATTTTGCACAAAGCTTTTAAACTCTCAGATCTCTATGAAGCTGAGAGATATTTTGAGAATAGAGATAATAACTATATTGGAAAAATTGTTATCGTCCCTGATAAACACTGGGAGAGAGTTGGGAAAAAATATGCGTGAGAGTCTATTATGGAGAGATTAGGAGTTAGAGTTTTAGATATTGATGCTGGTGGTGATATTCACCGTATTGTGGTAGATGGGGTAAAAGAGATTCCTGGGAAAAGTGTTCGAGAGAAGATGCTCTATCTAAGAGATCATTGTGATGGTTTTAGAAAAACTCTTTTAAGCGAGCCATATGGAATCCCTGAAATGTCTGTAGATCTTATAACATCGCCTACCCTTCAAAATGCTCTTTATGGCTATATTATTATGGAAGTTATGGGCTATCCTATCTACTCTGGTTCCAATACTATGGCTACTGCCGCTGGTATTATTGAAGCAAAAGATATTAAAAAACAGGAGGGACGAAACTGTTTTGAGATTGAGTCTCCTGCTGGAATTGTTGCAATTGATGCTTGGATAAAAGATGGTAAATTAGAGTCTATTACCTGCGAGGGTCTTCCTAGCTATATTGAAAAGTTCCATGAAACAATAGAAGTAAAAGGTCTAGGAGATGTAAACTACTCCATAGCATATAGCGGTGGTTTTTATGTTCTTTTAGATGCAAAAGATTTTGGATTAAGCCTTGTAAAATCCGAAGAGGCAAGGCTCAAAGAGATAGCTTTTTTAGTTACTGAAGAGATCAATAAAAAGCAGAAGTTCTCCCACTACTCTTTAGGAGATGTTGGACCTATCCCATTTGTTCACTTTATGGGAGAGCTCAAAAAAGAGAAGAAGTACTCCTTTAGATCTCTATCTGCAACCTATGTTCACCCTGGCGTTATCTGCTGGAGCACAACAGGCACTGGCACTTCCGCCCGACTTGCTTATCACTACTACAAAAATGAGCTAGGTGTTGGAGACTCTTTGACAACTCTCTCTTTAAGAGACACCTACTTTAGAGGGACTATTGAGAAAGTCCAAAAAGAGAATGGCAAAGATGTCATAAAAAACCAAACCACAGGAAGCACATATATCCTCAACGACTCTTGGATCTATTTCTACAAAGGTCACAGGCAAACCCCATTTCAAGAGATAGAGAAAATAGCAAAAAGATCAACCTAGAGAAACACAACATATGTTACTATATTGGGATAATCTTACCAAATTGGAATCTTTATGATGAAGACTTTTTTTCTTTTTATTAGTTTGATAGTTTTTCTTTTTGCAAATGAAAAACCCTATCAAATAAAGTTAATTGATCCACTTGATAGACCAGAAGATGGTTATTGTTTAGATGTACTAGGTTCAGGAAATTTTATGAGACCTGATATGCCAGTAATTGGACATAATTGTAAACCTGGACTTTATAGCGATGAAGCATTTATTTTTAAAAAAGATCACACTATATATTTTCCTGCATTTGATCTGTGTGTAACAATCGCTGGTGTAAACGAGTATGTTTTAGATTATACGCCACTTGTTCTTCAGCAGTGTAAAAAAGATACTGCCTTTGTAAAAGCACAATTTATGCAAGAGTTTGAATATACAAAAGACAAAAAATTAAAACATAAAAATTCGAGTAAATGTATTGAAATGGGAAGTGAATCCTCAAGGACATTTTCACCCGATCACACATGGAGAACTTTATATATGAAAGAGTGTTCTTCTACCGATGTGAAAAGATCAACTTGGTATTTTAACAATCCATAACCATCCAACACCCTAAAACATAGAGCTACTTTTTTTATTGTATATAAAAATAATAGAAAATAACTCAATAAAATATGATAATAAATATTAGGAGAGTTTAGAGAGTTTGAAAAGCTCTTTGAGCAGATTCTTCTCATCTCCAAAGAGCGAGGATTTACTCTAGTTATTGATGAGTTTCAAGAGTTTCTCTCCATCAACCCTTCGCTCTACTCTTCAATGCAAAAGCTTTGGGATAGCTACAAAGAGGACTCAAAGCTCAATCTCATACTGTGTGGCTCTATCTACTCTCTTATGCACAAAATCTTTGAAGACAAAAAAGAGCCTCTCTTTGGTAGAGCAAACAAAAAAATAGACCT
>JAABSR010000180.1 GCA_011390245.1 Campylobacterales bacterium | reverse complement strand
ACTGATCTTGCAGGCTCTACTTTTTGGATATGGTGGGATTAGCACTATTGGAGCCAATCTTTTTTTGATGGCATTCCCCTCTTTTTTGGCTTTCTACAGTGCTAGATTTTTTATAAAAAAATGCAATCTTGAGAAGATTGGACTCTTTTTGAGCGGATCTACTACAGTTATTCATAGCTCTTTTTGGCTCTTTTTGTTTCTCTATTTAAGTGGCAAAGAGTTTATCTCAAGTGCAAAAGTTATCCTTGTAGCAAATTTGCCTCTAGCTATTGTTGAGGGCATTGTTATAATATTTTTGGTACTTTTTCTAAAAAAGGTAAAAAGAGATATCTTGTGGAAAATCTATGATTAACTGACCTTATGCAATTACTTATCTTTTTTAGAGCCATCTGTAAATAAACCTTCTTTACGCCCATAATACCAAGTCAAACTTAAGTTTTTAAGCACCCAAATTTTTCATTAAGTCTCTTTTGTAAGTAGTTTCTCTTAACTAACTTTATCTTTAAACATTTTGGAATATATATTGCTTTATCTGTTTAGATAATTTATTTGAGGAGTGGTATGTGCAAATAGGCGGGGTGTCGAGTTATCACTATGCGGGAGGTGTTAGAAGTAGTACACAGCCTAATCAAATCCAAAATATTTCCAAGGGTGATTTCGCCAACAAGACTGATGACTCTTCGAAGGTACAAAGCACAACTGAAACTTCATCCATAGCTTCAAACTATGATTTAATGGATGGCTATTTGATGAATTATTTAGATGAGAGAGGAAAGGAAATACTTTCCAAAGCCGAAGAATCAACAGATAATATTAGCAACATTCATAAATTATTGTTAATATCCGCTATGACGACAAATGCCGAAGCTAGGTTTGAAGAAAAATTTGAGAGAACATACGACGCAAACTCTACCGAAGATAGGGGAAAATTACACGAAATTATGGCTAATGGGGAGTTTACTAAAAATGAAAGCAAAAATAATAGCCTTTTTGCGACCGTCGGAGAGAATTTCACTGAATATATTTTAAAATTAGGGAGCGGTGTTAATGCCATAAACAATCCCAACTCCCTATTCACACATTTCGCAACATTGTATAACGACAAAACATACACGCCATTAGATGTAAAAGTATAAATTTTTTGCACCTCTGAATATTATTTCATCCAAATCGTTCTTTTGGTTTGCCAAGTTCCAGAGGATCTATCTTTTATATTAAATCTACCATCTTGTTTGTTGGTCACTTGATATCCGCTTATCCAATTATCTACAATTGTATCTCCATTAGCCTCGTAGGTTGTTGTGTCTCACAACAACACAAAAGCCAACAACGATGTCGTGGTAGGACACCACGACCTACAAGACTATTTTTTATAGATATTCCCCCTAAAATCAATCTCATTTATAGAGGCAATTATAATTTTTCCATCTCTATCAGAGCTAAAAACAATTCTAATATCTCCCTTTCTGATACGAAATAGTGCATCATCGCCCTTTAGCTTTTTCACATCAATGGATTCTATGGATATTTTGTATATTTTTTTGATTGCTTTTATGACAAGTTTATCACTCTCATCCCTGCTTAGGAGTGCGGAGTTTTGATCAAGAAATTTTAGAGATGATTTTGAGTAATCTAACTCAACTCTCATATTTCGTAAGTTTTTTTAGAGCTTGCAACTATCTCTTTTGTTTCTATATTTTTGAGTAGTTTTAAAATCTCCTCTTGCTCTTCATCACACACATAGTCGATAGCAAAAGGGTCTATAATTTCAACCTTTTCTTTTGGTATGAGAGATAAAAAAGATTTAATCTGCTCAAAAACTAAATCGTCAGTTTTCAATATCAGAGTTTGCATGCTTGATACTCCTTTTTGATTTTTTTAAGATTATAGCATAGAAGTGAAATATCAAAAGTAGATGTGTCGTGGTTTGGTCACCACGACCTACGAAGCTTGCTCCTTGGGATTCGTTACTATTTTTATCGGGAATCAAGGAGGGGTATAGCTATAGGGCAAATATATTAGTAGTCGGAAACTCCTATAGTGCTTATTTGGAAAAAAAGATAGCTCCTCCTAAGATATACGATAAAGAGGGAAATGTTTTGGATATGCGAGAGTTGCTGAAGCGATTTGATAAAGATCAAAGTGTGGGAGTAGGGCAAGAGGGGGTAGATTCACTTAAGTAATTTTATCTTTAAATATTTTGGAATATATATTGCTTTATCTGTTTAGATAATTTATTTGAGGAGTGGGATATGCAGATAGGTGGAGTGTCGGGTTATGTTTATAGCGGACAAACAAGCAGAACTTCCAACATAGGTAAAGCAGAAAGTATATCCAAGATAAATCAAACCAATGAAGAGGAGAATAATACAAAGTCAGAATATACCATTATGTCTGACATGGCTGACTATATACCTAACTTTTTAGATGAGCGAGGAAAACAAATATGGGAGAATTTGGAAGGTGAGATGAACGATTTTGCA
>JAABSR010000179.1 GCA_011390245.1 Campylobacterales bacterium | reverse complement strand
TGCTAAATCTCATAAATAACGCAAAAGACGCAATAGCCTCAAAATCTATCAAAAAGGGCAAAATATCAATTGAGGCAAAAATAGTTGATAGAATGGTTGAGATTAGATTTTTGGATAATGGCGGAGGGATTGATGAGGAGATTTTACCACTTATTTTTGATAAGTTCACAACTTCAAAAGGAGAAAGTGGGACTGGAATAGGGTTAAATCTTGTAAAAATCATAATCACAGAACATCATGGCGGTGAGATTTTTGCAAGAAACTACAAAGATGGTGCAGAGTTTATAATAAAAATAGAATCAGATGTTGCTAAGTGTTAACTAAAATATAACCATCTATTTTCTCTATCTTATTATCATACCTTTAAAAATAGAGGAGGTATGAGATGAAAAAGATAGCGTTAGCTTTGGTTTTTGCTTTAAGTTTTGGGATAGCTAGAGAGTATAGTTTAGATAGTGGCTGGAATCTTTTAGGTGCAGTGGAAGATTTTAAAGTAGAGAGCATTAGCTCAGATGCTGAGGCGATCTTGACCTACGAAAATGGTGAATGGGGCAGCATGGAGAGTGGATTGGTTGAGATAAAAAAAGCTCAAGGCTTTTGGTTCTATCCAAAAAGTGGAGTATCAAAAATCTCAACAGAAGTAGCTGATACAAAAAGCTATATACTCTACTCTCCAATGCAAGAAACTAAAACCTATCTCATAGATGAAGAAAAAAACATAGTGCACACTTGGCAGTCAAGCTATAAGCCAGGACTTGCAGTCTATATGCTTGAAGATGGCTCTATTATTCGTGCAGGAAATATCAACAACTCCTACTTTGGCAAAATAGGCGGTGCTGGCGGAGTGATAGAGAGGATATCAAAAGATGGAGAAGTGGAGGCTACATATAGACTTTCTGATGAGAAATATCTACAACATCACGATCTAGAGCCATTACCAAATGGAAATGTATTGCTGATTGCATGGGAGAAGATATCTAGAGAGGATGCACTAGCAAATGGAAGAAGTCAAGAGCTACTAGATGAGAGTGGAGAACTATGGAGTGACATTATAAGAGAGGTAAATCTTCAAAGTGGCGAAGTTGTATGGGAGTGGAGAGTTTGGGATCATGTAAGCTCGGATGCACAAAAAAGGGAAAAGGTCTATATAGATTTTGTGGGGGATAAAAAAGATCTAAGAGATTGGAATCACATAAATGGAATCTCTTACAACAGTGAGCAAGATCTGATTTTGCTAAGTGTGAAAAATTTTGATGAGTTTTGGGTGATAAATCATAGTGATAGTAGTAGTGGGATTTTGTACAGATATGGAAATCCAAAAGCTGTAGGTGGAAGCGATCAAAAGAGTTTTTTTGGTCTCCATGATGCTAGATGGGTAGATAGTGATACTATCACCCTTTTTAACAATGGAACTCCAAAAGATAGAGCATACTCAAGTGTAGAGATATATGATTTGCCTTTTGTTGATGGACTCTTCTCTCAAGAGGATTCTGAGCTGATGTGGAGCTATGAAGCAGATGATCTATACTCTGTTTCAATTTCAGGTGCTACTCTTCTACCAAATGGCAATATGCTTATAACTGAGGGAGAAGATGGTAGGATTTTTGAAGTAGATATGGATAAAAATACTCTTTGGGAGTATAGTGCTGGTGGCTCTGTTTTTAAAGTAGAATATTACAATATTTTTAATTGATACTGTTGGTTTACCTTCATGAGGTTATCTGTTTATCCCTGGGAGTTAAAATTTTATAAACTAAATAAAAAGGAGTGGGAAATGAGAACTTTTAAAGTAGCATTATCGCTTAGTGCGATATTTGTTTTGAGTGCTAGCTCTTATGAGTATAGCGTAGTAAATGGCTGGAATCTTTTAGGGGCTACTGAAGACATAACAGATTTTAGTAGTTTTGAAGATAGTGGCACTAAGATTTGGAAGTTTAGAGAAAATAGCTGGACTATTATAGATTTTGATGCACCAAAAGAGGGCATAGACAAGGGTGAGGGATTTTGGTTTTATGCTACAAAAAGTGGAGTGATTGCAGATTTTAGCTCTAGTAGTAGCTCTAGCACTTCAAGTAGCTCTTCTTCAACTTCTTCAAGTAGTAGTAGCTCTTCATCTTCTTCTACAGTTGCATATAAGATAGTGGATACTGCTCAGAGTGAGTGCTTTGGTACAACTGGAGCTACTGCTAGCTGCACAAATAGCAAACAAGATGGCGAGTATATGGGAAATAGCATGAGCTATACAAAAAATGGAGATATAGTAGTTGATAATGTCACAGGCTTGATATGGCAGCAAAGTGGCGATATAAATAGTGATGGTACAATAGATATAGATGACAAGCTAAGCCAAAGTGAAGCCGCCTCATACTGTCAATCGCTCTCTCTTGGTGGATATGATGATTGGAGATTGCCAGATATCAAAACACTATACTCTTTGATGCATTTTGGTGGCGAAGATATAAGTGTTGATATGAATGGTGATTATTCAGGAG
>JAABSR010000178.1 GCA_011390245.1 Campylobacterales bacterium | reverse complement strand
AAAAATCTTTAAAAAAATCTTTATCTTTTAGACTGTTGGTAAGTACTGTCTCTTTTTCCAGTAGATACTTAAGATCTATTACACCACGCTCTTTGGTTGAAAAAACAAGCTCAACACGATAGTTTTCTATATATATTGCTTTTGTTATTTTAATCATTGTCTGCACCTTTAATTTTGAATAACGGCTCTAGATTTACCGCTCTATTCCAATTTTCAATTAACTCTTTTTGATTTTCCATAATCCACTCTTGCACTAATTTTTCTGCTTTTTTTGGAAGCCCACCTTTGTAGATCTCGCCATTTTCTATTTTTACAAACGCTTCAAATCCCTGATACAGGGCATGAATATGAGGTGGGTTGTGATCATCGTGGTACATTCTGATATATATCCCAAAAAAATATGAAATTACAGGCATTCGAGGTTCCTTGCAGATTTGCTTAAAAATATCCCTAAAATTATCTTTTTCATTCTCCACTCCTTGTGGGTTGGTTGTTGCTTGATGTTAAATCCAAATCCCACTCTTTTTTCACCACATCTGAACAATCATCTTTTTCATTAATTATAATACTTCTACTTATTTGAATATATCCTTAAAATATAAAATTCATAAAAATTATTTATCTATTATTTTAGCTTAAGATAATTTTGTTAAGATTTGGTCGTGATGGGAGTAAATTTTATTTTTCCAGAGTCCCTAATTTTGGAGATTTTGGACAGTGCTCTCAGCTCAAAAAAATCTCAAAAGGAGTTATGATGATTGGAAAGAGTGTTAAGTTTTTTGTATTGGTGGCATTTTTTATGACTTCATATCTGCATGCTGCAGAGTGGAAATATGCTATGGGTGAGGGGATAAGCGATCCTCAAGGTATCTATGCTTCAAAGTTCAAAGAGTATATAGAGAGCAACTCTAATCACACTATCAAGATATATCCAGTGGGTACTTTGGGTGAAGAATCAGATATCATGGAGCAAGTTCAAGCTGGGCTTTTGCAATTTATCGGACAATCTACAGGCTATATGGGTGGCACTATTCCAGAAATGGATGCTTTTTTTGTGCCATATTTGATGCCAACTGATCCAGAGCAACTAGATAGATTTTTTAAAAATTCAGTGGCTATAAATGATATGTTTCCAAAAATCTTCAACAAACATGGACTAGAGCTTTTAGCAATGTTTCCTGAGGGTGAACAAGCAGTGACGACTATGGAAGTGTTTAGATCACCTGCTGATCTCAAGGGTAAAAAGATGAGAGTAATGCCTGGTTCTCCACTTCTTGTTGAGACATACAAAGCTTTTGGCGCATCTCCTGCTCCTATGAGTTGGGGTGATTTAATAGGTGCTCTAAAGACAAACATGGTTGATGGACAGGAGAATCCAACAGTTTGGATAGAGGCTTATGGGCTAGATGAACTAACAAAAGTTCTCACATATATGGGACACAACCATTTCACGGCTACTGCAGTTGCAAATAAGAGATTTTATGACAAACTAAGTGCTAGTGATAAGCAGTTGGTTAGAGATGCATCAGCTGCCGCACTAAATCACATACTACAGGAGGCACAAAATCTTGATGCTCTAGGACTTGGAAGGATTGTAAGAAAAAATCCAGACTATAAAATAGTCACTCTCACAGAAGAAGAGAGAGATGTTTTTAGAGAGAGAGCAAGCCATGTTGAAAAAGTCTTTATCAAAAAGGCTGGAAAAAGCGGTGAAGCTATCATCAATCAGATGAAAGCAGACCTAAAAGATGCTAAAAAGTAGTAAAGCATAAAAGAATCTAGCCTTTTTGGCTAGATTTACACACAAGGGACAAAATATGGAAAATGAGCCTCAAAAGCGAAGAAATATTTTTGTTAGATCTCTAAACTTTACAGATGTTGCTATCTCTAGATTTGAGGGATTTGTTTTAGCATCTGGAGTTATACTCATGGCTATAAATACTATGGCCGGGGCAATAAGTAGGTTTGTATTCAATGATGCTATAATAGTTACTGATGAGCTAAATATGTTTTTTATAGTTATGATAACTTTTGCTGGTATTAGCTATGCAGCAAGAGAGGGCAGACATATAAGAATGTCAGCTATTTATGATGCTCTCCCAGTCAAAATAAGAAAAATCTTTATCATCGTTATCTCTGCTATCACTGCTTTTTTTATGTTTTTTTTATGCTACTACTCTGTTGTCTATATTGTTGATATTTATGAAAGTGGTAGGATTTTACCCGCACTTGAAGTACCTGTCTATCTTGTATATCTTTGGGTTCCTGTTGGGTTTTTTGTTACTGGTATTCAGTATATTTTCACAGTCATCAAAAACTTCACTGATAGCAATGTATATCTATCTATGAAGGTGCTTGATGGATATAGTGATATAGATAGTCAAAAAGAGGTGTAGTTATGGCGATTTTAATCTTTTCAATAATGGTAATACTTCTTCTTCTTGGTTTCCCTATGATGATTCCACTTATTGCTGGCTCTGCTGTAGGTTTTTATGAGC
>JAABSR010000177.1 GCA_011390245.1 Campylobacterales bacterium | reverse complement strand
ATCACATATCAGCTAAGAGGTGTAAACTAATGAAATATATATTGCTTGGTTTAGTTGTTTTTGTACTGCTTTTTTTGATTCCTCTACTTTTGGGTCTGCTATCAAAACTCACTAAAAAACAGATAGTTTTGGTCTATACATCTATTGCGATTATTTTAGGTCTTGTTGGTTTTTTTACATATATTCAAGGTGGAATGAGTGATAGAAATACTGATATCATGAGAGCATTTGAGAGAGGTGATAGTCTTGAGTGCAAAGGCGTAGAGGTGGCAAATGATAGATACAATCTAGTAAGCGGAACTTTGGCTTTTGTGGGAAAAAAGGGTAGCAAAAATGAGAATACAATAATTTCTGTTGAGGATTGTGTTGTCAAATAGCGAAGACTATGGTTATGTAAAACTTCTAAAAAAGCTAGATCTTGAGGTTTTTATAGAGCTTTTTAATACATTTCTAGCAAGAGAGAAGCCCCTGTTTTTGGAGGGTGATACAAATATCCATGTAGAGTATATAAAAGAGCTAGATAGATTGGAGTTTACACCACCAAAAGAGATAGCAAATCTTGATGCAAATCTTATGCATATAAAGAAATTTGGCGTACTAAAAATCTATGATATATATGAATTTATAAAAATCATCAGATACTTCAAATACCTAAAATCACTCAAAATAGAGAATCTACTTGGTAGATGGATAGACAATATTAAGATTCCAGAAGTTTTAGAGGGACTTTGTGATAGATTTGATCATGAAGCCAAAATAAAAAGAGGTGAATATGAGGAACTTGATAATTTAGAGGATTCCCTAAAGAGGATAAAATCAAATATAAGCGAACAACTTCATAAAATACTCTCCAACAACAAACTAGCTTCTTACTTAGTAGATAGACAGATACACCTGATAAATGGAGAAGAGGTTCTGCTCTTCAAAGGGGGTTTTAACCACTTCATAAAAGGTAGTGTTGTTGGAAGAAGTAGTGGAGGATTTTTCTATCTACTACCAGAATCAATCTCAAAACTCAAAGATAAAGAGAGTGAACTTCTATCCCTAAAAGAGGAGTTTTTGTACAAAATCTGCAAAGAGATATCTCTAATTTTCAACAAAAACTTTCTTTTTTTGAGGTTTATAAATCGTGAATTTGATAGATTTGATCACTATCAAGCAAGAGCACTTTTTGCCAAAGCTTATAATTATGAGATAGTAAAACCTGCAAATGATCACACAATAATCCTAAAAGATTTCAAACATCCAGCTCTATCAAAACCAAAATCGATATCTATAGAGTTTGATAAGAAGATTCTTATGATAACTGGTGTAAATGCTGGTGGAAAAACTATGCTTTTAAAATCCATCCTCTCCTCAGTTGTGCTCTCAAAATATCTCATCCCTTTTGGCATAAATAGTGCCAAATCTCACATCGGAATCTTTAAAAATATAGAAGCGATTTTAGAAGATCCACAAAATGTAAAAAATGATATCTCAACATTTGCTGGAAGGATGCTAGGCTTTTCAGAACTTTTTGGCAAAAACAATATGCTTTTAGGTGTTGATGAGATTGAGCTAGGCACAGATAGTGATGAGGCTGCATCACTCTTTAAAGTCATGCTTGAAAATCTTTCAAAAAGAGATATAAAAATAGTACTTACAACTCATCATAAAAGATTGGCTTCTTTGATGGCTGGAAATAGAGATGTAGAGCTTATAGCTGCTCTTTATGATGAGAAGATTCAGATGCCAACATTTTCATTTTTACAAGGCACTATTGGGAAGAGTTACGCTTTTGAAACTGCCCAAAGATATGGAATCCCAAGAAGTATAGTCAATGAGGCAAAAACAGTTTATGGAGAGGACAAAGAGAGGCTAAATGAGTTGATAGAAAAAAGTGCAAGACTTGAGATGGATTTGGAGTTAAAAAGAGAGAAGCTAGAAGAGGAGTTAAAAAGAGTAGAAAATCTAAAAGATGAGCTCTCCTTCCAAAAAGAGAGAAATCAAGAAGCACTAAAAGAGGAGCTTAATACTTTGGAGAGAAGCTTCAAAGAGGCGATAGATGAGGCAAAGAGGGCATCAAAAGAGGCTGATAAAAAAGAGATTGATAAAGCTATCAATAATGCAAATAGAAGAGTTTTGGATATCAAACCCAAAAAAGAGAGTGAGGACTTTGATCTCAAAATCGGAGATAGAGTAAAACATGGCAAAACAAAAGGCGTCATAGTCTCTCTTAGCTCCAAAGATGCAACTTTGCTAAGTGATCAAAATATAAAACTAAGAGTAAAAAGAGATGAACTAAAAAGATCAGGCAATCCTCCAAAAGTGAAGCAAAAAATTGCCCTCCCAAATAGACTTAGACCTGAAAATGCTTCAATCAAACTTGATTTGCACGGTTTAAGAAGTGAGGAGGCTATAGAGGAGCTAGATAAATTTATATCTGATTCTTTGCTTGCTGGATTTGATGAAGTTCTAGTATTCCATGGCATTGGTACCGGAAAGCTCTCTTTTGTAGTCAAAGAGTTTTTGAGTAAACATCCAAAAGTGGTAGAGTTCATGGATGCACCACCCC
>JAABSR010000176.1 GCA_011390245.1 Campylobacterales bacterium | reverse complement strand
GTTTAGCAACAGCTATAGGATTATCAGCTATGACTGATAGAGATATAAGCCATGATCAAATTACAAGATATCTCTCTAATGAAGCTTTTAATTCTAGAGAGTTATGGTAGTATTTAGGTTGGAGTGTTTAAAGATCAAACACTCTTTAAACCATTTCGCATTTAGAACCAAACTACTCATCAAGGCTAATCAGATGGCTTTTTCGGAGCTACAGAGGCTGAAGGGTGCGTAAGGTCAGTATTAAAGCAATTTTTATGTTACTACTCTTATGCATACCTATTTTTGCTCACAAGCTAAATATTTTTTACATCATAGAAAAAAAGACTCTTTTTGTAGAATCCTACTTCAGAGGAGGTGGAATCTGCAAAGAGTGTGACCTGCTCCTGCTAGATGAAAATAAAAATGAGATATTTAAAAGTAAACTAGGAGCTGAAGGTAAGATATCTATAGATATTTCAAACCTAAACCCAAAAGAGATAAAAGTAGATGCTTCCATGGGACATGTTGCCACTTTAGAGATTGTAGAGGATTTGGATATGGGAATAGAGCTTGAAGAGAGAAAAGATTTAGATATCTACAAAATCCTTGTAGCTTTAGGATTAATAGCAGTAGCTTTTGCCCTGTTTGCACTACTAAAGAGAAAAAGATGATAAACCCTCCCCTCTCCATATCGATATCAATATTCTACTCCTTTTTTATAGCTCTAAGGAGTGAGCTTTATATAATAGATGCTATTCTGCCTTTAACTCTTTTGTATATCCACAGAAGAGAGCTAAAAAAGATAGCTCTCCATCTGCTAAAAGTTGAACTATTTTTGTTTATTTTGGCTCTTCTTGTCTATCTTTTTGAGAATGATCTTGATACTTCGCTGCTTATTCTTCAAAGATCAATCCTCATTGTCACCACTACTGTTTTGATTTTTTGGGGAAGGGATAGCTTTTTTATATACAAAGGGTTAAGCTCTCTTGGATTCCCTACTAAAATATGCTCTATGTCTCTTTTTGCAACTAAGATGATAGAGCTATCTTTGAAGGAGCTAGAGAGATCCAAAGAGACTTTGAGAGCTAGATGTTTTAAGCCAAAAACAGATATAAAAAGTTACAAAGTCTATGGCTGGCTTTTTGGTGTCGTAACTTTCAAGATTCTTCAAAGATCAAATGTTTTAGCACAATCCCTAAAGGCTAGAGGATTTAGAGGCGAAATAGCCTCAAAGCTTGAGGTTGGATTTGGATACAAGGAGTATGTTGTGTTATCTATTGTTCTATTAGATTTTATCTTCTTTTTATGGGTTTACTCAAGATGAGCTGCTCTGTAAATATCATAGATCTCTCTTACAAAATAGAAGATATAGCACTTTTTGAAAATATCTCTTTGGATGTTTCACACAAAGAGAAAGTGGCTATTGTGGGTGCAAATGGCTCTGGCAAAACTACACTTCTAAAAATCATAGCTGGACTTATAAAACAAAGTAGTGGCGAGATAAAAATATTTCATGAAAGCATGAAGAATCTAAACGATTTTGATAAACACAGAGGAGATATTGGCTATCTTTTTCAAGATAGTGATGATCAATTTATCGCCCCAACTGTTTTAGAAGATGTAGCTTTTAGCCTTGTAAATATGGGACTTGACAAAGAAGAGGCTTTTCAAAAAGCTAGAGCACAACTTGTAAAGCTAGAGATAGAAAACCTAGAAGATAAGATTGTTTATAGGCTCTCAGGAGGAGAGAAGAGGATTGTAGCACTTGCTGGGATTTTGGTTTTAGAGCCAAAAATCCTCCTCCTAGATGAGCCTAGCAACGCTCTTGATGATGGATGCAAAAAAAGAGTGCAGAACATACTAAATAGTATAGATTCTAGCACCATAATCGTCTCCCACGAGCTAGATTTTATAAAAAAAGTAGAATGCAAAGAGTATGAACTAACACAAAAAGGCCTACTCCTTATTTCATAGAGTTGATATCAAAAACCCTAGTGCCAAGCTCTTTATCAAGTGTATAGAGACCAAATCCGTTATCTCCTACCATCTTCATATTGTCTATGATCTCCTTAAACGATGCCTCCTCTTCAACCTGTTCAGTCACATACCACTGAAGAAGATTGTATGTCGCATGATCCTTCTCTTTCATAGTCATATCTGAGAGTTCATTTAGAGCTTCTGTCATCATCTGCTCATGCTTTAGAGAATCCTCAAACGCCTCTACAATAGTTTTCGCCTTTATTTTTGGTGCTTTTATGTCTTTAAGCTCTATATCTGAACCTTGATCTTCTAAGTATTTAAACAACTTCATAGCATGCACCATCTCCTCTTGATACTGCATATTAAACCACTTAGCACAACCATTGAAACCAAGCTTGCTAGCAAAAGCTGACATCCCTAGATAGATATATCCAGAGTAGAACTCCCTATTTAATTGCTCATTTAAGCTTTTTGAAATCTTTTCACTTATCATGTTTACCTCCTAAAAAATTTTTCCAAATTGTAGCAGATTCACACCTCAATCTCTATAAAAAGTTCACTTCTAAGAATTTATTATGCTCATCTGTTCTTTGATTGTTT
>JAABSR010000175.1 GCA_011390245.1 Campylobacterales bacterium | reverse complement strand
AAAGTGTTTTAGTAATTCCCCCAAAGACTAATCTACCCAACTCAGAAGATAGTGTGTCAAATCAGTGATAGATAAAACACCTCTTAGCTCATTATTATCAGTTACTACAACTCTTTTGATGTTGTGTTCTATCATGATTTTTGCAGCATACTTTACATCTATTTTTGAGGAGACTCCAAAAGCAGGCTTTTTATAGACATCAAATACATTTAATAGTTCAATATCGCCATCTTCAGCCAATATTTTTTTGAGTATTTGAGTATTTGTGATAATCCCATAAGAATCACTTGGCGAGGTCTTTTCAACTACAAGTGATTTTAGATTTTTTGTTTTCATAAGCACTAAAGCCTCTTTTAGTGTTGCAAACTTCTTAATTGTGACAACATTTTTTTGCATAATATCTTCAACGATCATTTTAGCCCTTTAAAAATCTATAGATTTTATTGATTCTTCAAACCTATCTAGCATGCTTTCATCTAGACCAACTATATGAGATATCGGCATGGTAAAAGCCATAGCATCTACTCTATCTTTGTCAATACTTAGCTTTATCTCTTTGAGCACTTTTTTTGAAAGCTTCTCCTCTAGTATGTATAAAAGCACTACTTGAGAGCCTTCATAGGTTAGGGAAAAAAAGCTTCTTTTTTGCTCATCATGTTTACTGCCTCTTGCTTGGATTACAGTAGCATTTTCTGCTCCACCCTCTTTGGCAATAGCCTTTAGCCTATCTTCTGATTCTGAAGATGCAATCACTACTAATGCAACAAATCTCATTTTGACTCCCTCCATTTTACATTTTGTTGAATTTGATACCTATAAGATCTCTCTTATTTTATCTACAAACTCTTGATCGGTAGCATTGATATCTAAGAGATAGTCTATCTTCATTTTTCTTATCTCTTTTAAAAACTCAGGGGAACTCTCTTTGATAAATAGCCCAAAAATTGTCTTCTTTTTATTCCCTTGGCATATCTCTCTATATTTTCTAATATAATCAAAAGCGTTAGTTGTCCTTATGTTGTAATCTAACAAAATGACATCTGGGATATTTGATAGTGAAGTTTTTAGAGTTTCTAGAGGGTCAAATGTGGCTGTAACCCTTATGTCCCTATCAAGATTTTCTATCAAATATTTTAGTCTTTGTGCAGATTCTATATTATTTTTTATAATAAGCACATCTTTTTTGCTAATAGATTCTAAGTAATGAAGCAGTTCAAAAAGTTCTCTATTTTCAGTGGTTAGCTTGTCTTTATCAAGTGTTCTTAGGTAGTATTTTAGAAATGTTTTTGAGTTGTAAGTACCCTCAATCCCACTATCCATAAAGAATTGTCTTATTATTTTTGACAGTTTTGCTCGATTCCAAAGAAGCGTGTCAAATTTATAGGCTTTTGCATTTAAGATTTTTATTAGTTTTTTCTCTAGATATTTAGAGAGCGGCTCATATACAGTCACAAACTCCCTAAAGTGAGCATCTTTGAAGCCCTCAATCCTATCTTTTAGTTTTATATGCATCTCTTTTTGCTGTGAAATATAGTGGATAATATCTACATATCTTTTTCTAAGATCCTTTACAAGCTGTTCTTGCTTGCGGTATTCGTTGCTATTTTTATTGGTTATTTTATCTAGCTGCTCCTCTTTCTCTTTGAGCCTTCTACCAAGAGGCCTCTCTCTTTGGGAGTAGATTCTAATCTGTGAAGTTATGTGCTCTAAATCATCTTGAGCTTTTAGATAATCAGGCTGAGAGTTTAAAAATATCTTCTCAAAAGCATATTTTATTGGGTATTTTATTTTTCTTCTAAAAACATCATACTCTTTATTTAGTGTTGTTAGTTCATGTTTTGCCTCATCTAGCTCTTTATCAACTAGTGCACTATCTAGCTCAAAAAGATCATTATAAGCAGTTATCATAAATCTTTTCATCTTCAAAAAATCGATCCCATTTTTTGGATCTGCATCATCAATATTAAGTGATTCTATTGTCGCTTCAGTATCTCCAAAATATCTATTTATGCACTCTTGAGGATTGATGGTAGCTTTTATCTCATTTTCTGCCTCTTTTTTTCTAGCATCGCTCAAAAGCTCTTTTATAGTGACTACTCTACCTTTTTCTATTTCAAACTCAACCTCTAGACCCTTTTTTAGGATATCTAGATTGCCATGCCATATTTTTAGATCAAAAAAGTAGTTATTGCCCTCTGATTCTACTTTGGCTCTTTTGGTGATCTTATTTACATTAGATATTTTTCCAAACACTTTTCATCCTAAAAATATCTCTTCTGCCCTCTTTAGATCCTCGATAGTATCAATACCAAAACTTTTTGAGCTAACTTCAACCATTGCTATTTTTTTGCCATTCTCTATTGCCCTTAGCTGCTCTAGCTTCTCTACTCTTTCAAGAAAAGCACTAGGGAGTTTGCAAAATTCACTAAGGCTTTTTTTTGTAAATCCATAGACGCCAAGATGTCCTAGATAATCTTCACTCTCATCTTCTCTGCTATAGGGAATAATACTTCTTGAGAAATATATCGCATATCCACAAACATCAACCACTACTTTTACCTGATTGGGGTTTTCTGCTTTCTCTC
>JAABSR010000174.1 GCA_011390245.1 Campylobacterales bacterium | reverse complement strand
ATTGATCAACACTCATCCAATACTCTATATCCTCTTTTTCAAAAGCACTCTTATCCCAGCTCTGAGGCGTGCTGCAATATCTCAAAAAATACCAGCTAGATTCTACAAATGTATCAAGTGTATCGCTCTCCCTACTAGCCTCTCCTCCGCATTTTGGGCAGATACACTTCTTCCATGTTGGGTGTAAATCCAGAGGATTTCCCTCTCCAGTAATCTCTACATCATTTGGCAAAGCTATTGGTAGATTCTCCTTCTCTTCAGGTATGAGACCACATACTTTGCAGTGTATTAGAGGTATTGGTGTTCCCCAATATCTTTGTCTGCTAACTCCCCAATCTCTTAGCTTGAAATTTACTACCTTTTTACCCATATTTTGAGTTTCAAAATGATCTATAATCTTTTCTCTTGCTACTGCACTCTCTAAGCCTTCAAATCTGCCACTATCAAAAAGGATTCCATCATCTATAAAAGCAGCATCTCTATTTAGTTCAGCATCTTTAGGCTTGATAGTATGCTTTATCTCTATTCCAAATTTATTGGCAAACTCAAAATCTCTCTCATCATGAGCTGGGACAGCCATAATCGCACCGCCTCCATAGTTGCTAAGTACAAAATTTGCCACCCAAATATTTACTTTTTCTTTGGTGAGTGGATGGATTGCATCTACTCCTAGATAGATTCCATCCTTCTCTTCCATGCTTCTATCTCTTTGAGAAGTTCTTTGCATTTTTTCTATCTTCTCTTTTGTTTCATCATTTAGAATATCTCTACTTATTAGTTCTCTTACTATTTCATGCTCTGGTGAGAGTGCACAATAGGTCACACCATAGATCGTATCAGCTCTAGTTGTGAAGACCTTAAAAGAATCTATTCTCCCCCCAAGCCTCTTTTTTGATTCTACATCTAGCTCAAATTCAAACTCTAAACCTATAGATTTACCTATCCAATTTTTTTGCATAGCTATAACTTGAGTTGGCCACTTGCCCTCAAGCTTATCCAAATCAGAAAGAAGCTCCTCTGCATAATCAGTGATTTTTATGTAGTATTGATACATCTCTTTTAGTGTGATTTCAGTGTCACATCTCCAACATCTACCCTCAATCACCTGCTCATTTGCCAAAACAGTTAGGTCATGTGGACACCAATTATAAAATCCCTTTTTTCTATAGATAAGACCACGGTTAAACATATCAATAAAAATTGACTGCTCCCATTTTGTATAGATCTCATCACTTGTTGCAAATTCTCTCTCTTTGGAGAATGAGAGACCTAAAGAGGATAGCTCTTTTCTCATGTAGTCTATATTTGAGTATGTCCAATTTTTTGGGTGAGTTCTATTTTTTATTGCAGCATTTTCAGCTGGCATACCAAAAGCATCCCAGCCAATAGGGTGAAGTACATTAAAACCATCTTTTCTGTAGTTTCTAGCTATTGCATCACCAATACAGTAGTTTCTCACATGTCCCATGTGGATTCTGCCACTTGGATATGGAAACATGGAAAGAATATATTTTTTCTCTTTATCTCTATCATTTGATGGTTCAAAAGAGTTATTTTTACTCCAAAAATCTTGCCATCTCTTCTCTATCTCTTTTGGATTGTACTCTTCCATCAAACCACTCTCCTAATTTAATACTCTATATCTCGTGTTTTTGCACTCTCAACAATAACCAAAGCTGCTGAGAAGATATTTGCAGCTAGTGCACCAATGGCAAGAGCTACAGCAGTCTCTACATCATTTGAAAATTGTAAATAAAAAAATGCAGGTATGAGGTGAAGATCAGCTACTAATGAGCTAGCCAACATCTCAGCTGCTAAAAGGTTTTTGACACCAATTTTTAGGATTGTAGATATGATATTTACACTACCTGCAATAAAAAGAATTATTGGATTTTGGTCATATAGAAATCCAGCTGTTGATGTCAAGGACATCAATATAAAAAAAACAAATATAACCTTTCCCCAATCCATGACTATCCTTTTTTTGAAGTTATACTACACCCTTTTCGTACATTGCTCTTATTTTATCTTTTTCTAGTTTTCTCTTCAATGCTTCAGCCTCTTTTTTTCTATACTCATCTATACTAAATTTCATAAAGAGTACAGTTTGAGCAGCTACAAAAATAGAGCTATAAGTTCCAACTATTATACCTA
The DNA here is from genome assembly GCA_011390245.1 of Campylobacterales bacterium. Classification (GTDB taxonomy): domain Bacteria; phylum Campylobacterota; class Campylobacteria; order Campylobacterales; family JAABSR01; genus JAABSR01. Next base: position 473 of record JAABSR010000174.1, on the reverse strand, counting down.
TAAGTAGCGGAAATGAGAATCCAGTAATAATCTCTCCACCAAAAAGATAGAGTGTCAAGACCACAAAAAATACAGTCAATGAGGTAAGGGTTGTTCTAGAGAGAGTTCTTGTTACAGCCTCATTGATTATCGTTTTGAAGTTATTTGCACCTGAGGTTCTAATGGATTCTCTAATCCTATCAAAAACGATGATGGTATCATTTATAGAGTAGCCCAAAATCGTAAGAAGTGCAGCGACAACATCTAGATTTACATCGATTTTGAAAATAATTATCGCTCCAACTGTGATGATAATATCATGCAAAAGTGCAATAATTGCAGCTATTGCAAATCTCCACTCATACCTAATAGATACATAAACCATAATAGCAATAGATGCTAGAGCTAGAGCCAAAAATCCTTGCTCTTTTAGCTTATCACCAACTTTAGGACCCACCATATCAACTCTTCTTATCTCATGAGGGGGCGTATCT
>JAABSR010000173.1 GCA_011390245.1 Campylobacterales bacterium | reverse complement strand
TGACGCTTTTTATACTATTTTCATCTTTTGAGCTTATCTCTAAGATCTCAGTGTCTGGCCTTAGTTTTCTCATATCATCTTTGATTCTTTGCAGTGAATAATCAAAATGAGGCAAAAGATCAACTTTGCTCAAAATCAAAAGATCAACCGCCCTAAACATAGTAGGATACTTCAACACCTTATCATCACCTTCTGGGATAGAGAGGAGAGCTATGTTGATATGTGCTCCTAAGTCATAGCTAGCAGGACAGACTAGATTTCCAACATTTTCAATAACCAAAAAATCAAAAAGATCAACATCCAAATGCTTCAACGCACCTTTTATCATAGATGCTTCAAGATGACAAGCATTTCCAGTTGATATCTGAACAGCTTTGATCCCTACAGCCTCAAGTCTTTCTGCATCTCTGCTAGTCTCCAAATCGCCCTCTATAACTCCAAAATTTATACCACCCTCTTTTGCTATGGATTCTAAAAGAGTGGTCTTACCACTTCCAGGTGAACTCATTAGATTTACTACAAAAAGATCTTTTTCTCTCCATATATCTCTTAGCTTATTTGCCTCAATATCATTTTTTGAGAGGATTCTCTCTACAATCTCTATAGTTTTTTTGTTATTTAAATGTGGGTTTTTTTTTATCTCATCTTCTCTTGACATCAAAATCCTTAAAAATTCTTAGCATAAGCTATCTGCCCCAAAGAGATTCCACCATCATTTGCTGGTACTCTTGAGTGCATATAGACTTCATCCCTGCCAATTAATTCTACTATTTTACTACATAGTGCCTTGTTTTGAAAAACTCCACCACTTAATCCAACTTTTAGCCCTTCTTGATTTGCTATAAATTGGACAATATTTGCAAGCATGTTAATAAACATACTAACAGCTAAGACCTTATCTATCTCCTCTATCATCTCTTTGAAAATATGCTTATACTCTATCACGCCATCTCTATACTCAAATCTATAAGCATCTTTTATTTTAAAATCATACATGGATTCTACTACCATACCTGCCTCACCCTCATAGGTGGAGTATTGCAATAATCCCAAAAAAGAAGCTACACAATCAAAAATCCTACCAACTGAGCTACTTTTGATACTGTTTATCTCATTTTTGTGCATATAAAAAAGTGTCTCTATCTCCTCTTTGCTAAAGTGCTTAAGAACTTCACAATCCAGAGAGAAAACATCCTCTCCATAGAGATCAAAAAGAAGACTAAGAGCCAATCTTCTAGGCTCTTTTATGGCAATATCACCACCTAGAATCTTTAGATTTTCAAAGTGGGCTACTCTTTTGTAGCTTTTTGTATCAGCTCTAAAAAACTCTCCACCCCATATATTTCCATCATCTCCATATCCACTTCCATCCCAAGCAACGCCTAAAATCTCCTCATCGATTCTATTTTCACACATGAGTGAAAGTATATGAGCATAGTGGTGCTGGATCTCTAAAATCTCTATCCCCTCTTTTTTTGCAAACTCTCTACCCCATTTTGAGCTTTGGTAGTTTGGGTGTTTATCAACTACGATCACCTCTGGTGTGAAGTCATGAACTCTCCTAAAAAGCTCTATAGATTTTTCAAAGTAGTCATTTGATTTTACAGTATCTAGATCACCGATATGAGGACTAACTATTGAGTTATCCATAAAACCTATAGCTATACTATTTTTTTGTTGTGCACCAAGAGCTAAAATCTTCTTTTTCAAAGTAAAAGGAAGTCTAATATTTGCAGGAGCATATCCCCTACCTCTTCTTAGGATTCTACTCTCACCCTCTAGCACAAAAGCTACAGAATCATCACAAGGATTTAATATCTCTCTATCATAATCTAGAAGATAATCATAGCTATCATTTAGCTTCTCTTCTAGCTCCTCTTTTGAGCTTATCAAAGGCTCTCCGCTTATATTTGCACTAGTTACGACTATTGGAATCTTCACTAAATCCATAAGCATCACATGAAGTGGAGTGTATGGTAAAAATACACCGATTTTATCGATATTTGGAGCAACTCCCTCACAAGAGATACAAAACTTCTCCAATCTATGAGGTTTTCTTTTGTTGATTAAGACTATTGGTCGCTCCTCAGAGAGTATAAGCTCCTCTTCAACACTATCTAAGTCACTACATTTCAAGATATCAAAAATAGTCCTAAACATAACCGCAAAAGGCTTTGATGGTCTTCTTTTTCTCTCTCTTAGTTTTGCTACAGTTATATTTTTGCTAGCATCACATACAAGATGGAATCCTCCCAGACCTTTTATAGCAACAATTGAGCCATTTTTTATAAGTTTTGCAGCACTCTCTAAGGCTTTTTTACCAGTTGCAAGAGTAGTCTTATCTCTTCTATAAAGAGTTAGAGTTGGTCCACATCTACTACAGCTATTTGGCTCAGCGTGAAATCTTCTATCCTCTGGATTTTTGTACTCCTCTTTGCACTCTTTGCACATCTCAAATATATCCATAGATGTATTTTCTCTATCATAGGGGAGTTTTTTGATGATTGTATATCTTGGGCCACACTCTGTACAGTTTGTAAAAAAATAACCAAATCTTCTACTATTTTTATCTCTTATCTCACCTAAACACTCAGGACAGATAGATTTATCAGAGGGGATTATTGCACATTTTTCACTATCACTTCT
>JAABSR010000016.1 GCA_011390245.1 Campylobacterales bacterium | reverse complement strand
TGGTATCTACTTTTTGACATTATAGTGTTGCAGAATATATCACTATTTCTATAAGGAATCAATATTGCTAGATTTTTATCAGTATCTATTGCTTTTACTTTTACTTTTGCAAAGCATACAAGGGGTTGCTCTCTTATATCTTGAATCTTTATAGTTATATCTTGAGCACTATAATCTTGTATATTGTTGTAGATTATTTTTGAGCTTGTAAGAATCGCTCCATTTTTATCAAATATCACTCCCATGCCTGTTCTACTCTCACCATCTGGAAATAGTGCCTCTATTAAGACATTTGAGTGGATAAAACTACTAGCATAAAGGGATAGAGATAAAAAAAGCATAAATATTAATTTCAAGCCACTCCTTTGGCATTTTGTACTATATAAAATCGACTTTTTTTCTATTGTGTTAAGGATGTAATAGAGACGATGGTAGTATAATGTGAGACTTAAAAAATTATAAAGGTTCAAAGATGGCAGTATTGAAAAAATATGAGATGAGTAAAGAGGAGCTAGCAAAGAAGCAGTATGCAAAAATTGTTACAAAAAATGGAGATATATGGATAAAGCTCTATAATCAAGATGCTCCAAACACAGTGGCTAATTTTGCCCATTTAGCAGAAGAAGGCTTTTATGATGGTCTAAGTTTTCATAGGGTTATAGAAGGTTTTATGGCTCAAGGTGGATGTCCTCAAGGTGTAGGCTCTGGCGGACCTGGATGGGAGATACCATGTGAACTAGATGATAATAAAAACAGACATCAAAGAGGTGCTTTGTCTATGGCTCATAGAGGAAGAGATACAGGAGGGAGTCAGTTTTTTATCTGTTTTGTGCCAACCCCTCACTTAGATGGAGTACATACAGTGTTTGGTCAAATAGATACGGATGATAGTGATAGTTTTGATGCTTTAGACAAGATATCACAAGGTGATAAAATAGAGAAAATAGAGATAAAAGAGGGTAGGGATTAATCCCTACTTTTGGTTAGAACTATCTTAAAACAGGCTCCATATAGATTTTTTTCACCATGTTTGAACTCTCTATTTCCTACTGTTATAGTTCCATGAAGATTTGTCTCTACAATCTGTTTTGACATATAAAGTCCAAGACCACTTCCATGTCTTGCCTCTTTGGTGGTAAAATATGGCTCAAAAATTTTGTTCTTCAATCCCATATCAATCCCACCGCCACTATCACAAACATATATTTTAATGCTATCACCTTCTATTTCTGATTCTATTAATATGACCCTATCTTTTTTCTCATTGATAATTAGTATATCTTTGGAGTTGTTTAGAAGATTTAAGAAAACCTGTATCATCTTACCTTTGGAACCTTCAAAATAGAAATCTTGCTTCTCTTCAAGTCTGAGATCAAGAGTGATAAAGTTATTTTTAATAGCAGAATCCATCAAAACAACAGCACTTCTAATGGCATCATTTATCAAAAAAGAGGAGTTGTCATCTTTTTTGTAAAACTCCCTAAAATCATCAATCGTCTGAGATAAGTACTTTACCTGTTTTGAGATGCTCTGAACACTACTGTTTAAGATTTCATCATCTAGTTTGCCTAGAGACTTATAGACAGGTATTTTTGTAATAGAGCTTAAGATTATGTTGAGCGGTTGTCTCCATTGATGTGCTATATTTCCTATCATCTCACCCATAGCAGAAAATCTTGAACTAACTAGAAGCATATCTTGTGATTCTTGAAGTTTTCTTGTTTTTCTTTTTATCTCATTTATTAGCATAAACGAAAGGGCGGAGATAATCAAAAAAAGTGTTAGAGTGGTTGAGATTAGTACTATTTGGAGATTATCGTCATGCTTTTTGAGCCTCTCTTTGAAGATATCATTGTGACTATTTGCATTTATCATCGCTTCATTTGAGTATTCTGTAGCTGAAATATATATGATGGTTTTGTCATAAAGTATTGAGAGCTCAAAACCATCATCTAGCTTTTTTCTTTTGAAATCATATTCAGCGTATTGTGATTTTGGATTTTCTACACTCTTTTGCACTATCCTATCCTGCTCTTTTATGAGGCACTCATGCTCGATATCTGATTTTATACAGATACCTTTAAAGTAGTCAATCAATCGAAGTGAGGTTGTTGCGATAGAGAGAAGTTCACCATAGCTCTTGCCCTCTTTTATATCATTTTTTAGCATCAAAAAGGTACTATCTACACTCTTGTCTAGATGTTTAAACATCTCATTTTCGAACTCTTGAACAAATATAGAGACATACTTATAGTTTTTTTCTATAAGTTCATCTACAATGCTCTCCTTAAAGCTATTATTTAGATAGACATTTACCAATGATATAGAGATAATGCCCACAAAAAGAGTAATGAGTGTAATAGCCAAAAAGGAGTAGTTAAGCTTTATCATAGATGTTTAGATAATATCCTCTCATAAGCTCCATCTTTTTTCATACCATCTAATGCATCCTGCCACTTATCTATAATCTCTTGTTTTGTATCTTTTGAAAATGCAATAAAAAGACCATTTTCGCAATATGTATGGACTACCTTGAAATTATCTCGTGGAATCTTAGTTTTTTTGATCTCATTTACAGCAGAAGCATTTGCTTGTGCCCATAAATCTATCTCACCACTTGCTAGTTTTATTGGATTGTGTATGTTGTTTTCTGAGACTAAAAGATTTGTAAAGCCAAGATCTTTTAGTGTCTGTTCTTGTACATCATCTTTGTAAACCCCAATAGCCTTAACCTTTTTTGCATCCTCTAATGAATCTATCTTCATATCAAAATCTTTTCTAGCATAAAGCACACATGTAAAGGTCGCAATTGGTCCTACCCATTTGAAGAGATTCTCTCTAGCTTCAGTTCTTGAAGTTCCAAAAAGAGCGTATCCACTCTCATCTTTTGTGGCGTTGTATCCTTTTGACCATGATGTGATTTTGATATTATCAGGATGCTCCACTCTTTTTAATATCTCTTTGACCACATCTACAGATAAACCCTTTATCTCTCCATCATCATAGTAGTTAAATGGTGGAGCCTCTTCTGTCAAAATCTTGAAATTTTGTCCAAAAGCAAAAACAGATATCGAGACAATAAAAACAATAATCTTTAGCATTTTAGATTCCTTTATATGTTTGCTAGTTTCAGAGTAAACTCAACTTCTCCTCTTGAAATCCTAAGTTCCCTCGCAATATCTTCTGCACTATAACCTGAGCTATGCATAGATAGGATTCTACCCTCATCTACATTTTGAGTAGAAGTAGGTATATATCCTACCTCTTTTATCTTCTCATCCATATTGTAGTGTCTCTCTTCTATATCTTTTTTTAGTTCATCTATCTCATTTTCCAAAGAAGAGATCGCATTTTTGACTCTTGTGTCAATTTTTATTATCTCTTTATTTAGCTCTCTTTTGACTATCTCATCTATATCGTTGCCTGGGAGAGCATCTTTGACTTCTCTCTCTTTTAGCTTCTTTTGTAGCTTAAAAAGCTGCATATTTAGATCTTCGATAGATTTTTCATACATCTTAAGTTTGCTACTACTTTCCAAATCTTTGATGTATGAAAAGGCTAAAATAAGAATCATCACAATACCTAGCCCTATAAAAACAGTTAAAATAATGCCCTCACCCACTATTCTAATCCTTTACTCTCACGAATTATTGCCCTCTCTCTAGCTGTGATATAGCTATCCCAATCTTTTTGATCCCTATCATGCATCATCAATACTCTAGCAGTATCTTCACTAAATGCTTCTATAAAAAGAGGCATCATTCTAGCTGGAAAAACTGGCATATCAACTCTTGCATAATATTTGTGCCCTACTTCAAAAATATCCTCTTTGGTTATAAAGTGACCATGACCTATCTCTTTTACCAACTCTTCACCTCTAAGCTCTATAAATTCTCTTTTTTCACCATTTAATATTTTACTCAAATCATCCACTTTTCTGTGTAGCTCTATCACAAGATGTAGCAAAATAGAATCGCTATTTTTTGTATCGCCTCTAGCTTTTGCACTCTTTAACCACTGACCTATAGCATCATCATCACTCTCTGAGAGTGAGTAGTACTCTCTTTTGAAAGTATCCTCATTTTCACTATTTAGCTCTTCAAAGGCTATCTTTAGAGGAGCTGGAACTCTTCTACCTAGACTTTCGATCATATTATCTTATCCAAAATTGTAGCTATTAAAAATATAATCCCTAGATAGCCATTTACTGTAAAGAAGGCTCTATCTATATTTTTAGAATCTTTGCTAACTAAATAGTGCTCATAGCAGAGCATCAGAGCTGAAATAAAAACACCCAAAAAGACTATTGCTCCAGAGTTTTCAGAGGTGAGTGCAAAAAAGAGCCAAAAAAGTATAGTTAGGGCGTGGAAGATTCTTGAGATAAATATAGTACACTTTTCTCCATATTGAGAAGGGATAGAGTAGAGTGAGTTTTTTTTATCAAACTCCATATCTTGCAAAGAGTACAAAAGATCAAAGCCAGCTACCCAAAAGAGAACCCCAATAGATAAAAAGAGACTCCAAAGTGTGATACTCTCAGTAACAGCTATAACCCCAGCTATAGGAGCTAACCCTAAAGCAAATCCTAAAAATATGTGAGCTAGAGAGCTAAATCTTTTCACATAAGAGTAGAATCCCAAAACCACCAAAAATGGCATAGATAGAAAAAAGGCTAGATCATTTATAAGATATGAAACAATGATAAAAATAGCACCATTTAGAGATATAAAAAATAGTAAAGAATTTGAAGAGACCCTGCCATCAACTGAGGGTCTATCTTCTGTTCTAGGGTTTTTTGAATCTATATCTCTATCCAAGAATCTATTAAAAGCCATAGCAAAATTTCTAGCACTAATTGCAGCTAGAATCCCTAGGATTAATAGCTTTACCCCAAACCATCCTCCACTTGCTGTGATCATGGCAATAAAAATAAAAGGGAGAGAGAAGATAGTGTGTTTAAATGCTACAAGCTCATTGAAATTTTTTATAGCCTCTGAAACTCTTTGCCTTAAAGACATCTACTTAGTTCCTAGCGACATAATCTTTTTAAATCCTTCAGAGACATCCATATCTGTCATCTCAACTTCACTCTCATCTATATAGACTAGAAGCCCTGTTGTTGGATTTGGGGTGGTTGGGATAAATATACTTAAAACTGTACCATTTTTTTTGGTTATAAATCCTACTAACTTAGATGCACCAAATTTTACATAACAGACACCAAGATAGCTATCTTTTTTACCACTTGAGAAGATTGATACTACCTCTTTTACTGTAGAGTAGATGCTTTTGAAGATCGGAATCTTATCAATAACTAACTCTGTAAACTTTAGAAGTAAAAACTCCCTATTTTTTTCAACTAGATAACCCATATAGTAGAGCAACAAAATAGAACAGGCAAATATAAAAATAGTAGCTTGTAGATTGTTATCCGTAATCCCAAAGAGGTACTGAAATAAACCCTCAACAATATCATAAACAAATGAGAAGATCCAAATGGAGATAATAATTGGCATTATTGCCAATAAACCCTTGCCAACCCTCTTTGATATATTCATTAGCCAACTCCAATAATTGATGTAAATTTGTATAGACCTTTAAACCAATATATTAAACTAAAGCATATTAAAAGAAGAAATGATTTTTTGGAAAATATCGAAATAATAGAGAGAAGTAGAAAAAATATCAAAAAATAGATAGATATAGAGAGTGGAATACTACTTTTTGGCAAAGATATAAGTTCTAAGATATAAGAATCTAATACTCCTCCAAATGAAATCAAATGCAAAAAAATCTCCAAAGGGTAAAATGCAGAGAAGAGAACTGTGAGAGGAATACTCAAAATCTGATATGGAGAGAATGGATCAAAATAGAAATGAACAATAGGAAGCATGAGAAAATATAGAAGTGAGTTGATCGCCAAAAAAATCTCTAGATTTGATCTATCTTTGAGATGGTGAATAATCAAATATATATAAAACACACCACAAACTGAGAGTATAAAACCTATGCTAAAAACAAGCGAAGGTTTTAACGCCAAAAGAGCTAAAACAACTGTGAGCAAAAAGGTAAAAGATAGAATCCTAACACCTCTGATGTAGAGCAAAAACCCAAAAAATAGCATACTAAATGCTCTAAGTAGTGAAGGGACAAAATCGACTATATAGAGATAGAAAAATGAGAAGATGATCGCAATAGTTGTAATATCAAAATAGCTATTTCTATAAGAGAAGTATCTTTGTTGAAGAAATCGATATGGATATATTAGAAGCCAAAATATGACAAAAACTATTACACCTAAATGAAAACCACTTATTGCTATAAGATGAGAAATCCCTAGAAGATTTATCTGCTCTCTTAAATCTTTTGAAATTGGTTTTGCTAAAAAGAGAGCCAAAAAAAGCTCTTTTGTGTGTTCATGTTCATGCATAGAGGCTATTTTTTGTCCAAATCTATCAATAGCATTTGGGCTATTTTGCCCTATTTTTAGCAAAAAAGATGGCACATAAAATGTAGAGATATAATCTTTAAATGTGACATTTTTGGTGATCCCTTTTAGCGAGAGATCTCTATTTGTAATATCTTTTAAATCCTCTCTAGAGGTTGTGTAGAAGACTCCATGATGAGGAGAATCTAGCTTTAAGACAAAATAGCTTCTCTCATTTTTGGTTTTTATGTATTGTGAGATCACTTTTGCTTCTATATCTTGAATATTTTTACTCTTGAAATCTAAGTAGTTGTAGTAGCTTATGGATACATTTATAGAGCCAAGTAGCAACAAAAATGCTAGAAAGTAGAGAATCTCTTTATAGTTTAAAAATAGTTTATTTTCAAATTTTTGGTGCGTCGATTTTAGTCTCAAAAGTGACCTCTACGCCTCTTGTGTTTTCCTCTTCAAATCTTTTTTTGCCATCAACAAACCTAGTACAGTGCTTCTGAAAAACAAGATGAACAGTGCCAATTGGCCCATTTCTCTGTTTGCCAATAATTATCTCACTATCCTCTTCGCTCTTTTGTTCAAAACCTCTCCTATACTCTTTGCCCTCTCTTCTAGCAGCCTCCTCTTTCTCTTTCTCCTCTTTTTGTTTATAGACAGCTTCTCTATAGACAAAAAGAATAATATCTGCATCTTGCTCAATTGCACCAGATTCTCTTAAATCACTTAGCATTGGTCTTTTATCGTTTCTAGATTCTAAGCCTCTATTTAGCTGAGAGAGAGCAACTATTGGCATATCAAGCTCTCTTGCTAGAAGCTTTAGACCTCTTGAAATTTCACTTATCTCTAGATGTCTATCTTTTCCAGAGGTTCCACCCATTAGCTGAAGATAATCGATCACCGCCATACCAATCTCAGGATGTTTTGTTTTTAGTTTTCTTAGTTTACTTCTTAGCTCATGGATGTTTAAATTGCCACCATCATCGATAATAAGTGTCCTATCTTTCATCTCTTCAGCCGCATCTAAAACTCTACTCCACTCTTCATTGTTTAGATTGCCAACTCTTAGATTTTGCAACGATACTGATGTTTTGGCACTAAGCATTCTAAGCATTAGCTGCTCACTTGGCATCTCAAGAGAGAACACAACAACTCCATCGCCATTGTCTATATTTTTTTGGATGATATTTAGCACAAATGCAGTTTTGCCCATGGCAGGTCGAGCGGCTATAATGACAAGATCACCTTTTCCAAAACCCGTAGTCATTTTGTTTAGGTCATAAAATCCAGTATCTCTGCCCAAAAGTATAGTGTTGCCAAGTTTTTTCATCTCAGCAATATGATCTAGTGTGCTTAAGACTACCTCTTTTGAGTGTTTGAACTCATTTTGGTCATTTTTTAAAGAGATGTGATAAAGCTCTTGTTGTAAAATATCTAGTATATCCTCTGAGCTGTGTGAAGTATCAATAGTAGATTCTTTGATTTTGAGAGCTAGTCTATTTAGATCTCTTTTTATGGATCTATCTTTTATCTCTTTGACATACGCATCTAGCTCTACTATAGGGTTTGTAGAGACTATTTCAAGAAGCTCCTCTTCATCAAAACTCTCTTTTCCTTGAAGCTTTTTGCAGACAAACTCATCATCGATGGGCATTTGTGAACTTTTGAGATCACCCATGGTTTCAAAGATAAGCTTATGTGGAATATGGTAGAAATCTTTTGGGGTTATGCTAGAGGCTATATCCTCATATCTGCTAGGCTCAAAAAAAATAGTGCTAAGAACAGCTCTCTCTATATGGAGAATGTAGTCCTCTTGCACTCTAGTCCTTAAAAAGTGAAGCTAAAGATGAAATATCTACCTTTTTAGATCTATCTTTGCGAGTGCTCTCATCCTCTCCATCTTTTATCTCTTTGGATTCACTAGCTTTTTCGATAAGCTCAATCTCAAAACCTGTAAGCATTGAAGCTAATCTAATATTTATTCCACTTCTGCCTATGGCTTTTGGCTTTTGATCAGTTGGTATTGTCACATAAGCTTTGCCATCTTCAATACTAACAGCACTTATTAAAGCAGGTGAAAGTGCTCTTGAGATAAACATCTCAGGGATAGGGGAGAACTCTATACAGTCAATGCTTTCATTGCATAGTTCACCGCTAACTGAGTTTATTCTCACACCCTTGACCCCAACAGTGGCTCCTACTGGGTCAATTTTTGGGGAGAGTGAGCTTATTGCTACTTTTGCTCGTTCACCTGGGATTCTTGCACATTTGTGGATTATCACATCCTCATCTGCAATCTCTGGAACTTCAAGCCTTAAAAGCTCCTCTAAAAACTTTGGAGTAGTTCTGCTAAGCTCTATTATGATCCCACTTTTTCTATCTATTCTTACATTTTTTAGGATAGATTTGACCACATTGCCAACTTTGAAGCTCTCACCCTTTATTCTATTTTTTTTATAGAGGATCGCCCTTACTTCATCTATCTCAATATATGTGTTGTCTTCCTCATCAACTCTGACAACTGAACCAGTAACAATAGTGCCAACTTGAGCTTTGAACTTCTCAAAAAGCTCATCTTCTAAGACTCTTTGGATGTGAAACTCTAGCTCTCTATGAAGAGTATTGGCAACAGTTCTGCTCATATTGTCTAGATTTAGCTCATATCTTAGCTCATCTCCAACCTCTAAGCTCTCATCAATCTCTTTTGCCTCTTTCAAAGAGATAGTATCACTATCACCTCTCTTCTCTTCGCCCTCTGTAGTATCGCTATCTTCACAAACACTTACTGTCTGGAATAGCTTTAGAATCTTGCTCTTCTCATCAATCTCTACATCATATTTATAGTCTGTATTTAGGCTCTTTTGAGCAGTTTTTATTACAGCCTCTTTGATCGCATCTTTTACTTTTTCAATCTTTAGACCCTTCTCATAGGATATCAAGTCTATTATGTCTAAAATTTTTTCCAAAATTAATTTCCTTGGGATTTTTATCTTTTTATTCGCAGATGTTAGTCTTTGAGATATTGTATTTAAGGTAGGCTTTGGAATAAATTAAAATAGATTTTTTAAGTCAAAAAGGGATAGAATCTAGCACTTTTTAAATACCTTTAGGAGACTTTATGAACATAAAAATTGCCAGAAAAGAGCTAGAATCAAAACCTCAAGAGGTGGAGTTTGATAAGCTTTTACAAGAGGCCAAAGAGAGTGGACAAAAAATATACTATCTAGATAAAGATAATTCACACAAAGATATGATGGATGTTGTTGATAAGTTTGAAAATAGCGGCTTTAATGTCTATTTTAGAGAGGTAAAATACGGACTTGATGAAAATGACTACATGTATGAGGTACATGTAGTTTAATTTATGAAATACTCGTACCATCAAACTTGCACAAATAAACATAAAAATTTAAGAGTTTTTCATACAAGGGCGGTTTACTGCCCGTGGGCACTCTGCCGAAGAGAACCTAGCGTTAGCGTAGCCTTGTTGGGCTTTGCTCAAAAGGCGATTTATAGATGAAAAAACTCTATATTGAGACACTAGGGTGTGCTATGAATCTTCTAGATTCTGAGCACATGATAGCAGAGCTTAGAGAGAAAGAGAACTTTTCACTTACAGATGATGTCAAAGAGGCTGATTTGATACTCATAAACACCTGTTCAGTTAGAGAGAAGCCGGAGCGAAAACTCTTCTCTGAAATAGGTCAATTTAGCAAAATCAAAAAAGAGGGTGCAAAAATTGGAGTTTGTGGTTGCAGTGCTTCACACATGGGTGAGGAGATTCTCAAAAGAGCTAAATCTGTAAGCTTTGTATTAGGTGCTAGAAATACTTCAAAAATCACAAAAATAATCCATCAAGATAGAGCAGTTGAGATAGATACAAGCTTTGATGATAGCACCTATATGTTTGCTAGAGATAGTCAAAATAATCTCAAAAAAATGATAAATATCTCAATAGGTTGTGATAAATCTTGCACATACTGTATTGTTCCCTATACTAGAGGTGAAGAGATCTCAATTCCTAAAAACCTCATACTTGATGAGGCAAAAAGAGCTAGAGATTTAGGAGCTAAGGAGATTTTGCTTTTGGGGCAAAATGTCAATAACTACGGAAGAAGATTTAGTGATGGGAGTAGGGGTGAGAATTTTACTGCACTTCTTAGAGATATCAGCGAGATAGATGGAGTGGAGAGGATTAGGTTTGTCTCACCTCACCCACTCCACATGGATGATGAGTTTATTGATGAATTTGCAAAAAATAAAAAAGTGTGTAAATTCATACACATCCCGCTTCAGAGTGGCTCTAATAAGATTCTAGGAATGATGAAAAGAGGCTATAGTAAAGAGTGGTTTTTAGATAGGGTAGAGAGGATAAGAGAGAGAGCAGAAGATGTGGCTTTTGGAACTGATATAATAGTAGGTTTTCCAGGAGAGAGCGAAGAGGATTTTGAGGAGAGCATGGATGTGCTAGAGAGGGTTAGATTTGAGCAACTCTTCTCTTTTGTCTATTCACCAAGACCGCATACAGGGGCTATAAACCTAAAAGATATTGAAATAGACTCACAAATAGCTAAAGCTAGACTTGAGAGATTGCAAAATAGACACAAAGAGATACTTGATGAGATAAGCCTAAAAGAGCTAGGGAAGATTCATGAAGTCTATTTTGAGAGTATTGATGAGGAGGGCTATCTTGAGGGGAGAAGTGATACAAACAAGAACATCAAAGCAAAAGGTAGTAGAGATCTTGTGGGTGAGATAGAGAGCGTAAAGATAGTAAAAACTTCTAGGGTAAAGCTTTTTGGTGAAATAGTTTGAGTAGGGCTAAGCTTAAAAAGAGAGCGATTATTTTAAAAATCGCACCTTTTTTTGCCTTTTTGCTTATAAATATACTCCTCTTTACATGCAAAAAAAGATATCATGGTTTAGATGAGCTTAGTAGTGAGAGGTATATATTCTCATTTTGGCATGGTGAACTTCTTTTTGGTCCAATTTTGTTCAGAAAACTAAAAAGAGATAGGGCTATTAAGATACTAATAAGTGAACATTTTGATGGTGAGGTGATAGCCAAAATAGTTTCATTTTTTAGTATGGGTACTATTAGAGGTTCAAGCTCCAAAGGTTCAAAGAGACTCTTTTTACAAGCTCTGAAGTCTTTGAAAAATGGAGATGATATAGGAATAACACCAGATGGTCCTAGAGGCCCTAAGTATAAAGTTGCAGATGGTATAGTTGTACTATCTAAAAAATCAAATACTAAAATCGTGGCGACAAAAATAGAGTGTAGCTCTTACTGGAGCATGAACAGCTGGGATAGCTTTATGATTCCAAAGCCTTTTAGTTTAGTAGAGTTTCATATCAAAAGACCATTTTTGGTTGATAGTATGGAGATAGAAGAGGCAAAAAGCTTAGTAGCTAGCAAAATGACTTAGGAGTTTGTAGATGATCTCAAAAGCCTCATTTTTTATAATCTTGACTGTTTTAGTTGTAGGAGGGATAACATTTTTTTTCTTCTCTCCATCATATCAGAAATCCTTGCAAGCAAAATGGCACTACACTTTTGATCAATATGAGGAGGCTTATGTGCTAGCAAAAGAGGCTTATGAGCTAGATAGATACAACAAGATGGCTTTTGCAGTGATGCAACAGAGTAAAATTTCAAGTGAAATTTTGAGATATATAGAAGAGGCAAATAACTACAAAAAGTTAATAGAAGAGCTAACAAGTGGTGAACTTGATAAATCAAAAAAAGTAAAAATCAAGATGATATGCGAAGTGATGATAGAAAAATATGAAAAATTAGCTCCTACAAGGCTTACTGACAAAGAGCTAATAGTGGAATCCAAAAAAGCGAGAGACTGGTTTGCTAAGATATATGAAAAAGCTTATTAATTTCTGGAAAGTATTGAGTTACTAAAGACTTAAGCCAAAATAGAATAATATTCTTTTAGTCTCTAAAAGTGTCCTTACTAGGTAGAGTAAAATAGAGTAAAGGTGATTTTTGAATTTTTCCTTTTTAGATAAAGCAAAAGAGCTTTTCCCAACTGCATGTGTATCTGTCTGGATGGACTTCAGAAGTTGTGTTTTAAAGCTTGAGCTAATAAAGAAAAATGTTACAATCTTTGAAGAGAAAAAGAGCTTTAGAGCATTTGGCAACGAGATACCTATAGAGGCACAGAGACTCATACTTGGATATCAAGAGAAGCATAGATTTTGTTATGTGGGGACAATGTTTAAAGGTTCAAATCAAGGTGCCCTCCCAGCTTACAAAAAGAGTGATTATAAGAGATTTGGTGTTGGAGGATTAGAGGATATTAATATTATTCCACTAGAAGAGGGGTGGAGTTTTTATGCTTATGGTTCAGACATGGTCTCTACAAAATCAAGATATGATAAATCAGGTGGGATTGATTTTATCTTTTCACCATTTTTTATTTTATATAAATTTTATGAAAATAACTTCTCAAGCAAACCAAAACTATATCTACTTATCCAGAAATCATCCGTAACAATAACTATCTTTAGAGATAAAAAACTTCTTTATAGCTCATTTTATATCTTAGAATCTATCTCACAGGTGATTGAACACACACAAGACAAAGATGGTGATGAGGATGGAGATATCGTTGGAGTCGATGATGAGAACGATTTAGATGGCACTGAAAACGATCAAGAAGCTGGAGAGAAGAGTGGAGATGATGATGAGGATGGCGAAGATACTTCACAAAATCTTGATGAGTTAGTCTCTTTGGATGAGGAGTTTGAGGATATTGGAGAGCTTGAAGAGCTAAATGATGAAGATAAAATAGATGAGTTTCAAGAGGAGAGCGAACAGCAAAGCGAAATACAAAAAGGAAAAAAACAGGAACAAAAAGAGAGCGAAGAGATTGGGGATTCTTTGAGTGAGCTTGATAGAGGTATGAAGATTATTGATTTTGTAAAACTTGGGATGAGTGAATATTATAAAAATGACCTTTATGAGAGTCACTTTATTGAAGATGTTGAGATAGCAGATTCAATAGGCGTGAGTGAGGATGTTTTGGACTATATAAAAGATGAGCTACTTTTAAATATCAATATCAAAAAGATAGATATAGTTGATGAGATAAGTAGAGCTATGAAAAAAGAGTTTTCTTCATGAGTTCATATAGCTTTATAAAACCTAGAAAAAAGTACTTTTTCAAAAAGCTTATAAAAGTCTGGATGGGTTACCATGTAGCTTCTATTGCTATTATGCTTTTTGTAGCAATCATGCTTTCATATAAAATATCACAAATGGAGAATCTAGAGAGTGAATACAACCAAAAAAGAGAAGAGCTTATAGTAGAAATAGCAAAAACTGATGATGAGTTAGATCTAATCAAAAGAGAGAAAATATTTGCAACTGAGTTGTATTCTCAAAATGAGCTACTAAGAGAATCTATCAAAAATCTTTTTGAGCTAGTGCCAGATCAGATCACATTAAGTAGTGTGGAGATGGAGAGAGACACTCTTATCCTAAAAGGTATGACACCATCGCGGGAAGTCTATAATTTTCTACTTTCTGTTCCTTTGAAGTCTATTTTCACCCACTCCCAATCAGAATTTTATATGACACAAAATGGCTGGTATAATTTTGTCTCCATAAATAGACTTGAAAAAGAAGAGGAACCTTCCATGAGCGAGGTGGAGTAGTGGAGAGATTTTTAGTAGCACTTCAGCAGATTGACTGGATAAAAAATGTTATACAATTTTTTATATATTTTTTTGTGATTATTGTCATCTTTTTTGCAATTTTAAAACCAAAACTAGATGAGTACAAAGAGGCAAATATAGAGTATAGAAAAGCTGAGATTTTATACAAACAAAATGAGGCTTTGGCAAAATCAAAAACAGATGAGGTCAAGAGGCTAAGAAGTGAAAATAACTCAATACTCACTGCATTTAAAAATAGATACAAAAAAGATGAAATAGAGAAAATTTTAGGCGGTTATTTTATGGAGTTTAATATTTTGGAGAGCACACAGAGCATCTCTAGAGAGGGCTTTGATAGAAATAGACTAAAGATAGATTCTATACTCAAAAACTCTCAAAACTATTATGACTTTTTACTAGGTTTAAATAGTAGTGGTTATATCATAGAGAATGATTTTCCAATACTTTTTGATGCATCAGATAGGGGCATAAAGAGTAGTTTTTACCTCAATATATACAATATAGATTAGATTAAGCAATTATTCCATATCATATATCATAAGTGAGATCATATTTTAAATAGGAAAGTGGATGGAGAAAATTAGTAGTGTTTTTGTAGATCACATGCCAGAAATAGACAGCTATAGAGGTGATTTTATCTCTTTTAACAATATGTTAAAAAAGACAACTCTAACAGGTAAAATTAGTTGCCTAAGTATTGCAGAAAATCTTTTTGAATATATGGAGCAGACACAAAGTAAATTTTCAGAGCTACAAGATACTCTTCTTGATGTTTTAGTGAAAGAATCTGTAAAAAATACATATATATCTTTAAACTCCATGTCTCAAGTTGCAATAGATGTGCTTATTAGAAATCTTTTTGAGAGGACTGCTGATGTTGGCTTTTTGGCAACAGATGAGCTGATTAGGAATTTTATAAAAACTAAAAATCCTAGTAGCGAAGATATTCAGTTTATGAAAGAGAGACTAAAAGAGTATGTTGCAAAATACTCAGTTTATGATGAAATAATTATTATAGATGATAAATTAAATTTAGTATCCAACCTAAATAATAGTAACAGAGTAGATATAGCTAACTCAAAATTTGCCAAAAAAGTGTTGAGTAGTAGTGCTGAATACGAGGAGGTCTATGGAAAAGATTCTCTTATAAATTTTAAAAAGAACTCACTAATTTATGGCTGCCCTATAAAAGAGAGTGATGAGAGTGAAGAGGTTATTGGTGCACTATTTCTCTCTTTTAGATTCAAAGATGAGATTGATGGGATTTTTGGAAAGCTTATAAAAGATTCAAAAACTTCACACTTTGTTCTCTGCAATCAAGATGATGTGATACTTGCAACTTCAAATACATCAAAACTACCCCTAGAATCTAAAATCTCTCTCCTATCGCTTGGTAGAAACTACAAGGGTGTCAACATTGGGAAGAAGATATTTTTGGCATCTGGCTCAAAAACTACAGGATATGAGGGCTATTTTGGGCAAGATTGGAAGATATTTATCTTCAAAAAGATAGATGAGGCACTGGAGTTTGAGACAGAGGGTGGGGTAAATATAAGTCAAGATGAGCTTAGAAACTCCTCTCTAATTCATGATGACCTAAAAAAGATTATAGTTGATGCTGAAAATATCAATGAAGATTTGAGTGATGTGGTCATAAATGGTGAAATAATAGCCTCAAAAACTAGAAGCTACTCATTAAATCCAATACTTGATAATATAAGAACTATAAGCGAAAATATAAATAGTGTCTGCCTAAACTCTATTGATGAGCTGCTAAACTCTATTATCCAATCCTTTAGAGAGAGTGTGAAGTTTTATGCTTCACTAGCTATTGATATCATGGATAGAAATCTTTATGAGAGAGCAAATGATTGTAGATGGTGGGCACTAGATGATAGAATAAGAGCTATCTTAGAATCAAAAGATTTCACAAGTGATAATAAAAGAGCAGTAGGAGAGGTGCTAAAATATATAAATAATCTATACACAGTATATACAAATCTATTTGTATTTGATCTAAATGGCTTTGTGATAGCTGTATCAAATGATGAGGAGAGCTCACTTGTAGGGAAGCAGCTAAACTTCTCCACAAATGTTAGCAATCTCTATACAAATGCAGATACCCAAAGATATTTTGTCTCAGACTTTGAGAAGACACCTCTGTATGAAGGGGCTCATACATATGTTTACTATGCATCTATTTTGAGTCAAAATGAGCCATGTAAGCCAACAGGTGGTATTGGAATAGTCTTTGATTCTACTCCACAATTTGAGGCGATGCTTCTAGATTCTCTGCCAAAAGATGATAATGGAGATGTAGTAAAAAACTCTTTTGCACTATATGTAGATAGCAAGAAAATGGTTATTTCAACCACAAACAAAGAGAAGTATAAAGTTGGCGATACACTAGAGATTGATGATGCACTATTTGATAAATCAGGTGATGGTGCTTCAAGAATAACATCTATTAGCGGCAAGCGATACATAGTTGGTATCAAAAAATCACAGGGCTATAGAGAGTACAAAATTAAAGATGGCTATAAAAACATTGTCTATGCAGTCGTTTTTGTAGAGATGGGACATGATGCTATATGATAGGACATGAAATCACCATAAGAGATAAGCTAAAACACTACATAAAGCCATTTCATGATTCTATAGAATCTGGTGGTTATGGTGCAGCACTTTTTGAGGGTAAACTAGATAGTCAATCCTACATAGCGTGGCTTAAGAGTATGTATAGTTTTCATTATCATGCAGAGAAGAGGTTGGAGGATTTTGGAGAGGAATTTGCAAAATATGGCATAGAACTACAAAAAAGAGTCCGTGCTCAAAAAGCACTTTTGGATCTAAAAAATCTAGGCGAGCATAGAGTAGAAATAATTCCTATGAAGATGCCAAGAATAGAAAATAGTGCTCACGCACTTGGAGTGCTTTATGTGCTTGAAGGTTCAACAATGGGCGGAGAGATGATTGCCAAAGAGCTAAAAAAAACACTTGGAGAAGATACCCCAACATCTTACTTCAACCCCTATGGAGAGCAGAAGATGGAGATGTGGATGGAGCTTTTAGAATCTCTAAAAAAGATGGCATTAGATATTGATAGTGATGAGGAGATTATCCTTGCTGCATGTGGAACCTTTCTCTACTTTGGCAGAGAGGATTTATAGTAGCTATCTAGAAATTTATATAGCCCATTTGCAAACGCTCCAACATCTTTTTTTGTAAAAGGTGCAGGTCCTTTTGTCTTCTCTCCGCTATCTCGTATCTCTTCCATTAGATTCCTCATAGCAAAATACTCACCGATATTCTCTTTTGTATATAGTGTTCCTCTATGATCTAGTGCATGCCCATCTTTGTCGATAACTCTTTTGGCTAGTGGAATGTCTGCTGTGACTACAAAATCCCCACTTTGTGTGATCTCCACTATATGATCATCAGCCCTGTTGAACCCTTGTGTAACCACTCTATACTCTATTAGTTTTGAGGAGCCAATATCAATCTTCTTGTTTGAGACTACGATAGTCTGAAGAGCTCTATTTACTATCGCTTTGTAGAGTATTGGTTTTAAAAGATTTGGAAAAGCATCTCCATCAACTATCAGTATCAAAACACTACTTCTTTAAACTTATTTTATCCAAGTATCTTCTTTACTCTTCCCACACTTCCATCTTCTAGCCTCACCTTTATACCATGTGGATGAGTTGGAGAGTTTGTGAGGATGTTTTTGACTACTCCCTCTGTGAGTTTGTTTGTTTTTTGATCCTCTTTTAACACTATAGCTACTTTGAGGTTTGGCTTGATATTTGCTCTTTTAGTGTGCAATATGGCTCCTTCTGCTTTGTGGGATTATACCATAGTGAGTTGGAAACTCTATTCTTCCAATGTTTGTGCAACAAACTTTAAAAGCCTCTCATGATTTAGTACACTATTGTGTGTAGTACCATCTATTGTGATGAAATCTTTTAGGTTTTTGATATGTGGTAGAAGATTTTTTGTGTGAATATTAGCAACTTGTATATCACCTTCTACCATAACTACTGATATTGGATTTTCTACCTCTTTGGCATAAGAGATATTATCAAGATTTTCTCTAAGCATAATAGAGAGTGGATATATAAAAAATCTCTTTTTTGCAATAGAGTATAGCGAATCATAAGCCCCAACAATAATACTATTTTTTATCTCTCTTTGGCTACTAAGGTAGAGTGCAAAGCTTGATCCTAAACTAAATCCTAAAGTAGAGACTTCATCATATCCTTCTTCGTATGAATCATAAATCTCTAAAGCATCACCTAGTAGTCTCTTTGCAGAGGGACTTCCACTACTTCTTCCATATCCTCTATAATTAAAAACAATCACATCATAAGATGGGGCTACATCTCCTAGCACTTCTGCAAGAGAGCTAGCATGTTGGGCATTTCCACCAAAACCAATAAGAAGTTTTTTTGCTCCATTATCTATTTTAAATCCCTCAAGCACAACTCCATCATCTCTTTTTAGTTCTATAGGTAAAATATTTTTCAAATCAATATCTACACTTTTTGAGACTACATAAGATGGAAAGATAAGCCACTTTTGAAACAGAAAAAGTGCCAATCCAATCAAAAGGTACAAAGATAAAATAGTCCCAATCCACTCCACAGCACTCGTTGCCACTCTCATACTCCCTCTATACTCCCTATAACTTTTCCTACCACTTTTGTATGCTCATCTAGTGCAACATTTTCTACTGGATAGATAGAGTTTTCTGAGATCAGATCCAAGCTCCCATCTGAAGCAATATCTACTTTTTTTATGAAGACAAGACCATCTATGTTGAGCACAAACACTCCATCTTTTTTCATCTCTTTTTTTGTAGTATCTATAAAAACAATAGCCCCATTTTTCAAAAGTGGCTCCATAGAATCCCCATATACTTTGATCGATTCTATATCTTTTAGTTTTTGCACGCCACCTAGTAGATTTGCTATCTCTTTGTCTATTCTTAGGTATTCAAAATCTTCTCTCTCATTTATTGCCCCACCTCCAGCAGAAGCATTTATATTTTTGAAATACTTCACTCTTATTATGCTCTCCGTCATATCGTGGAGCGATTCTGGGAGTTGATCATAGAGCACCCAGTTTATCGATACTCTATACTTAGCACAAAAGGCAGCTACCTTATCTATTGGAACTCTATCTTTTCTTTTTGCATAAGAGAAGGCCACTGTGGTTATGCCAAACTCTTTAGCAACTCTTGCATCAGTCACTTTGGAGAGACTATATTTCTCTTTGAGTATCGCTTTGCATTTCTCTATTGTTTTTATGAACTCTATCTCAATATCCTTTGTGAGTGTTGAAATGTTAAAACATACTTTAATATTTAACTCCTTAAATATAAATATTGATACAAATCAATGAATTAAATTCTATACCCAGATAACATTGACTTTTTAAAAATCAAAATCAAAAGGAAAGAGATAATGAGTGAAGCGATTTCAATGTTTTGTTATCAGTGTGAGATGTCCCATCCAGATGGATGTGGTAGTAGTGGTCAGAATATAGGAGCTTGTGGGAAAGATGCTACAAAAAGTAGGCTACAAGATATCATGATTTTTGGACTAAAAGGGCTAAGTGCCTATAGAGAACATGCCAATGAATTTGGTGCAGATGTAAAAGAGGTGGATGATATTATAAGTGAAACACTCTACTTTACTCTTACAAATGTCAATTTTAATTTTGAAGATCACATAAAGCAGCTCATGAGAGTTGGAAGTGCTGGTGTGAAAGTGATGGATGTTTTAAGTGAGGCACACACTAAAAAGTTTGGCATTCCAACCCCAGTAAGCGTTTCACAAAATAGAGCAGAGGGCAAAGCGATACTAGTAAGTGGGCACAACTTAGATATGCTAGGAGAGCTGCTAGAGGCGACAAAAGATAGAGGAGTAAATATCTACACCCACTCAGAGATGCTTCCAGCACATGGCTATCCAGAGCTTAGGAAATATACTCACCTAAAAGGTAATATAGGCAAAGCGTGGTTTGATCAGAGCGAGCTATTTGAAAAATGGCCAGGAGCTATAGTCGTAAACACAAACTGTATCGTACCTCCAAAGAAAAAATGCGGCTACCTAGATAGACTATTTGGGTACAAAATAGTAGGTATTGAGGGGATTACCAAAATAGAGGGAAAAGATTTTGAGCCTCTTATTCAAAAAGCACTTTCACTTCCATGTGTAGAATCTTTTGATAGTGAAGAGACTTTGCAAACCGGACACCACTATAAAACTATTTTGACTTTAGCACCTGAGATTCTAAAGGCGATAGAGGAGAAAAAGATCAGGAAGTTTTTTGTCGTAGCAGGATGTGATGCACCAGGTAAACCTGGAGAGTATTATAGAGAGTTAGCAGAAGAGATTCCAAAAGATTGTGTCATTATCACTTCAAGTTGTGGAAAGTTTAGATTTAATGATATCGATTTTGGAAATATTCCAGGGAGTGAGATTCCTAGGTATCTTGATCTAGGGCAGTGCAATGATAGCAACGGAGCTGTGCATATCGCTCTAGCACTATCAGAAGCACTCAATACACCAGTAAATGATCTACCTATTGGGATAGTTCTAAGCTGGATGGAGCAAAAAGCAGTGATTATTTTGCTAGCACTATTTAGCCTTGGAATCAAAGATGTTCACATAGGTCCAAAAGCTCCTCAGTTTGTAAATGATGAGATTTTAGGATTTTTGGTAGAGAATTTTAATCTAACACTAACAACAGATGCAAAAGCAGATTTGGAAAAACTACTAGCAGCTTGATTTTGTGATCAAGGAGTGTTTAGTATGATTTTTAACCTAAACGCTCCTTGAGAATATCCCACCCTTCTAGGTCTGCTTTTTTGTGTTTATATTTTAGATTTTGGGCTTTAGATTCTATGGCTTTGATCCTATCTTGTGTGACTGGATGTGTTGAAAAAAGTGATGTTGTAGTAGTAGAATCGCTAGGATAAAGCTTATCAAGAGTGATAAAAAAATCATCAGCCTTTTCTGGGTCAAGCCCAACTTTCTCAAAAACATATAGGATATGAGAATCTGCCTCAAACTCATGTTTTCTAGAATACCCACTAAGTATCATTTTATAAATTGGCCCCTCTAGCGAATTTAAAAGTTCAGCTGTCATTCCCTTTACTCCAAAGCTTGCTAGTGCACTTTTTGCACCACTTCCAAGTGTTTGGACAAAGGTCTGATTTTGAATCTGATCTAGTGTGTGTGACTTCTCTACATGTCCTATCTCATGTGCTATAACAGATGCAAGCTCTTCTTGATTTTTTGTGTGTTTGATAAG
>JAABSR010000172.1 GCA_011390245.1 Campylobacterales bacterium | reverse complement strand
GAGCCTCTTTTCTTGAGAGTGTTTTTACTCCTTTTGCTTTTGCTTCTACTATCTCTTCATTGGTATTTTTGATTGCTGCTGAGTAGATGACAATATCTTGAGTGGTTATTGCATCTTTACTATGGGGGATTGTTATTTGCATTCCCATCGATTCTAGCTCTTTTGTGATATATGTACTTTTTATATCTGAGCCACTAATCTCATGCCCTTTTTTTAGTAGAAATTTTGCCAATCCTGAGATTCCAATCCCGCCAATCCCTACAAAATGTATCTTCACTTAAGTCCTTTCATGGAGCTATTTAGTCTTTTTAGTGCCTCTTTGGTTCTCTCTTTGCTTTCAACAAGTGCTACTCTAACAAATCCCTCTCCAGCACCCTCTCTGCCCAAAAATGAGCCTGGTAATATCTTGAGATTCCAATCCCTGTATAGCTCTTTTGTAAACTCCAAATCATCTCCAACCTTTAGCCATAGATAAAATGTATCTTTTGGAATATCTATGCCCAAAATCTCTCTTGCTATGTTTTTGTTCTCTTTGTATCTCTCTCTTATCTCTTCTGAGTGTGCAAAATCACTCCAAGCTAGAGCTGAGGCGTATTGCAAAGGTTCAGGTTGTGCACATCCTAGATAAGTTCTATATCTTTTGTATTCATTCAAAATCTCGCTATCTCCAGCAATAAATCCACTTCTAAGAGATGGTGCACTTGATCTTTTTGAGATAGAGTTTAATACCAATATATTTTTAAAATCTCCATTGCCACATACTAGAGAGGCTTGCAGAAGTGAGGGCGGTTTTTTATCCTCATAAATCTCACTATAACACTCATCATTTATAAGCAAAAAGTCATATTTCAAAGATAGTTCTACCCACTCTTTTAGCTCTTCAAGGCTTAGTGTTGCTCCTGTTGGGTTGTTTGGAAAGTTTAAAATAACAATATCACACCCTCTGAGTGCTTTTTTGTCTATTTTAGCTCTGAAGTTGTTCTCTTTTTCTAGATTTAGATAGACAACTTTAGCTTTGTTGATAATTGCAGCACCCTCATAAATCTGATAAAATGGATTAGTAAATGCAATTTTTGGACTTTTTTTGCCAAAAAGATAGAATGAAGGAAAGTTAAAAAGCACCTCTCTTGTCCCAAGAGTTGGGATGATCTCATCATCTTTTAGCTCAATTTCAAATCTATTTTTGACAAACCCTTTCATAGATGCCCTTAGCTCATCAATGCCAGCACTTTTTGGGTATTTGTTTAAAAAATCAACTGACTCTATATAGCTATCTTTGATTATTTTTGGGGTGCTAAATTTTGGTTCACCTATTGTTAAATCAATAGATTCATATTGGCTATTTGGCTTGATATCCAAAAGTAGTTTTTGTAGTTTCTCAAAGGGGTAATCTTGAAATGGAATTCTTTTCAAATCTATAGAGCCTCAAATATTTTAGGCAATTATACTATTATTGTGTTTAATCCTAATAATTCAACTTTATAGAATTATTTCTTATATTGTCGTGCAATAGTTTATCTTTAGTGTTGTAATCAACTATATCAATTTTGAGATAAATTTCTTCTCTTATGAGATTTGAGATAAATTTCGCTCTGTTTTTGCGAAACTCTACTCTTGAAAGATTTGCATTTGTATCAATAGCGATATCAATATCACCACCTCTTTTTGAGTCATCAACCCTGCTTCCAAAAAGATAGATATTTACATCCCCAAAACTATTTTTAGCTGCTACTTTTATTTTATCTACTACTCTTTTTCCAAGTCTCATCAGATATATCTTTTTGCAAAGTTAGTAGCATTTTTATAGTAGCTCTCTAGTTTACCAAAGCTCTCAATGCAAAATTTTAAATCTTCTAATGCCTCTTTTAGCTCTTCAGGGTAGTCGTGCTCAAGTTCATTTCTAACCTCTCTAAGCTCTATCCAATTTTCAAGAGTATCTATTATCTCTTCTTTTTCGATATGATACAAAACTTCACTCATCTTTGAACTATTTATGCCAGAGACTTCAAGAAGCAAAGAGAATATTTTTGCACCCAAAAAATCTTGAATTGAGCTAAATCGCTTTAGATATGCATCTAGTATTGCTCTCTCTTGTGGTGGTAAAGAATTGAAAATAAACTGATCATAGATATTTTTCTCCGCTATTAGCTCATCTATAAGTATTTTGTACTCTTTAAATGCCACATAATGACTTTCAAGCTTATCTAATCTCTTTTTTAGCACTAGTTTTGTCTCATCTATTTTTAACATTGTATGCCTTTTTTAAAATATTCTATTTTAGCACACTTGCTATGAGGCTAATTAAACATAAGAAGCTTATATCACCCCAACCCCTCAAGACTCTTTTATTTTCAAAATCTCTTCTCTCTCTCTTTTGTTTGGAATATTTAACTCTTTTCTATATTTTCCTACAGTTCTTCTAGCTATATCTACTCCAAATTTTCTATGTACAATCTTTGAAAGTTCTTCATCTTTTAGTGTTGATCCAGCTCTTTCATCTTCTATTAGCTCTTTTATGAAATTTTTTATTGATGTGCTTGTGATGCCCTCTTTTGCGTTTGAAGCAAAGAGATATTTTAGTTCAAAAGTGCCAGCTTGAGAGCTTAGGTACTTTTTTGATATGGCTCTTGAGATTGTTGATTCGTTTAC
>JAABSR010000171.1 GCA_011390245.1 Campylobacterales bacterium | reverse complement strand
AATATAGAGAGAAAAAAGAGAAGCTAACCAAATCTGTAAAGATAAAAATTGAAACTATCAATAAACTACAAAAATGAAAGGATGATTTATATAACAACAATTATGAGCAGTTTATTATAAAATTTGGGCAGATTTTAGAAGAGTCAAAAGAGAAGCTAAAAACAGGACTAGATAGAACTCTCTATAGATATGATAAAAATTTCTGGATTGAGGTCAAAAACTCCAAAGAAGAATCAAATCTAAAAGAGCTTAAATGGCTAAACTCATATACATTTTTGGAAGATTCTGGGGATGGGAATATTTTGGAGAAGCTCAAAATTTTGGATTTTAGCTCTATTTTGTGTGTTGGATTTTCACAAGCAAATAGTCAAAAACTAAAAGAGCATCTAAGTTTATATTTTAAAGATTTTGATATTACTTTTCTTCAAAAACCAGACATCAACTTCTACACATCTCCTATTGAACCAAATTTGGTAATAATTGACTATACAATTGGCAGCAAAAAAATAGAGGTTTTCATAAAAGATACTTTGAGAAAGTATGGGATTTTGAGTGAAGATTTAAATATCTTATACCTTCTAGAACAAATCCCAAAAAAGCTCGACTCTACTATCGCCTCTTTGCTTGACAAAAAGAAAAAAAACTATATAGAATTTCCAAAAGATAGGCCATCTTATAGAGATCTTTGCACAAAAGCCAAAAGCCTTATATCTTAAAGATTCTAATTATTTACATTTTTGTTAAATTTTTTAACATCCAAAATGTGATACCATAGTTAAAAATCTGCAAAAATTAACCAAAAAGGTCTTCATTGATAGAATTAATATTGATACTCATACTAATAGTTATAATAAATCAAATCATCTATGACAAATATGTACAAAGAAAATCATCGCTACTTATAAACTATCCTCTTATTGGAAGGATGAGATACTTTTTTGAGCTATTGAGAGAGCCTTTGAGACAATACTTTGGAGAGGAGAAGTTTTTTGATTCTAGGGATAAGATAGATTGGGTTTACAAAGCGGCAAAAAATGTGCCAAATTTTATCTCATTCTCCATATCTCAGCCTTTTCCAGAGTCTAGATTTATCTTCAAACACTCAAATATAGTCCTAAATGAGGATGAAGTAAGTGATGATATGAGTGTCACTTTTGGAGAGAGAAGAGAGTTGCCTTTTGTAGCAAAAAGCCCAATAATCAGATCTGCAATGAGCGATGGAGCACTTTCACCTGAAGCTATAAGAGCCTTTACAAAAGCGGCACTTCTTAGTGGATTTCCTCTAAATACTGGAGAGGGTGGCTTGAGTAGCAACTTCTTTTTTATGTACGAATTAGATGAGCATCAAAAATGTTTTGAGATTTATGAAGCAAATGAAAAACAGAAAAAAATATTTAAATTTATAAGCTATATACTAAATGGTGCTTTGGCTACTAAATTTTTCAAAAGAATGATGCTTGGAGATAGAAAAGATATAGATACTTTTATACTTGATAGAAAAAAGATGGCTCTTTTTAGACCAAACTGGAGTGCCCCTCTAGAAGATTTTCCTACAACTTTGCCAAAATCTATGCCTGATATAATTTTTCAAATCGGCTCTGGGCTTTATGGTGTAAGAGATGGTAGCGGAGAGTTTGATGATGAGAGATACAAAAAGGTTATGAGCTTTTGTGCCATGAGTGAAATAAAAATAGCTCAAGGTGCAAAACAGACTGGTGGGAAATTAGTAGGCAATAAAGTTAGTGAAGATATCGCTTATTATAGAGGAGTTGAAGCTCACAAAGATCTCATGAGTCCAAATAGATTTAAGTATGCTAGTAGCTATGATGAACTTTTTGATTTTATTGGGAAAGCCCAAAAACTCTCAAAAAAGCCAGTGGGTATAAAGATAGTTATTTCAGATTTTGCAAAATTTGATGAGATGATAAAAGTAATAGAGGAGAGAGAGAAAGAGGGAAAAGCAATACCTGATTTTATAACCATAGATGGTGGAGATGGCGGAAGTGCAACCGCACCATTGGAGCTTATGGAGGGTGTAGGATTGACACTTGTAAATGCACTATTTTTAGCAGATTGGGTGCTAAAAGATAGAGGAGTTAGGGATAAAATAAAGATAGTTGCATCTGGAAAAGTTCTCACTCCTGATGATGTTGTAACAACCCTATCACTAGGTGCAGATTCTGTAGGAATCGCTAGAGGATTTATGATGAGTGGAGGTTGTATTAGAGCCAGATATTGTGCTGGAACTGGAAAACATGTGTGTCCCATAGGTCTTGCCACACAAGATAAAAAGAAAAGAGCATCATATTTGGTACTAAAAAAAAGTGAAGATATCGCAAACTATCACAACAATCTCAAAAAAGGCATCAAAACACTACTAGCAGTTTTAGGCAAAAAAAGAGTAGATGAACTCTCACAAAAAAATCTATCATACAAAAACAGAGATGGGCAGGTGTATTTTGATATAAATCACTTCTTCAAGAGCAGATTTTACACCTAAAAAACCTATCTATCTCAAAAAGATGAAATATGTATAAATGGTGAGGTTTACAAAAAACAAAACCAACTATTATGCTTATGAGAAAAAATTTCATATAAATAAGCATTAATTCTATAGAATGTTAGAAGGAAAATAAAGGCAATAGATAAAATAGTGTCTAAAAAGGCTTTTTATAAACCAAATAGCTA
>JAABSR010000170.1 GCA_011390245.1 Campylobacterales bacterium | reverse complement strand
ACCCATTGTAGATTCTCCTAAAATAATATATAAATTTGAGTGAATTGTACTCAAGAATCTTAAGTCTAAATTTAAAGATTTTATATATATTTTAAAGTCAAGAATCCAAATCTACTAGATCACAACCATAAAAAATCCTATCTCCTACAAGAGTGCTAGAAGAGAGCACACTGTAGCTTCCAGCTGCTGGATCAATAACTATATCACCCTCTTTTGTAGTGGCTTCTATTAGCACTTTTTGAAGTTCTATTGGTTTGGCATGTCTATGATTTTTGATCTCTGCTTTTTCACTCCAGACATCTTTGATATTTTTAACACTCCATATATCTTTGGCTCTCTTAGGGGGCTTTTGGATAACCACCAAATACTCACAACTTCTTCTTGTTCTATACCCCATGCCAAAGCTCTTCTTATCCCAAGTGATAAGATCAACTATCTCTAGCTTTGTCCCCTCAAGCCAAGCCTTTATCCCCTCGCATAGATGAAATTTATCAATCCACAAAAAGAGATGGCCACTTCTCTTTAGCACTCTCTCTATAGCAACGATAAACTCTCTTATCTTCTCTTCACTCATTTGAGCAAGCTCTATGCGTTGCTTTTGTCGCTCTCCCTCATTTCCATATTTCATCTTATCAAGCACGCCTCTATATTGTGGATCAAAAAAGGCTACTGATACACTCTGCTCATCAAGCAAAGAGAGAAACTCTAATCCATCAAAAATATTTCTACTATTTGGGATTAAGAGGGTCTCAACTCTGCTCAATTAGAGTTCCGTTTTTAGCACAGCACCATTTGCAGCATTGCTAACTAAAAGCCTATATCTTTTTAGCCAGCTTGAATCTATGCTTTTGACTTTTGGCTTAAATTCTGCCTCTCTTTTTTCTATCTCATCTTTGGAGATATTTGCCTCCAAAATCTTCATATCAACATCAATAACTATCTCATCTCCATCTTTTAAAAGCCCAATCAATCCGCCCTCTGCTGCTTCAGGACTTACATGTCCAATACACGCTCCACGCGTCGCACCGCTAAATCTACCATCAGTTATAAGTGCTACCTTATCGCCAAGCTCCATACCCATAATAAGACTAGTAGGGCTTAGCATCTCTTGCATGCCAGGACCACCTTTTGGACCTTCATACCTTATAACTACACAATCTCCCTCTTTTACATCTCCACCTACTATCCCCTCTATTGCCTCATCTTGAGAATCAAAACAGACTGCTCTGCCTCTAAATTTTCTCATCTTAGGATCGATTGCTGCACTTTTTAATACAGCTCCCTCAGTGGCTAGATTGCCATAAAGAATCACCAAACCACCCACTTCGCTAAAAGGATTCTCTAGTGTATGGATTACCTCTGTGTCTTTGATAGTTGCATCTTTGATTCTCTCCTCCAAGCTCTCCCCTGTAACCATCAAAGCATCAACTTTTAGCACTCCACCTCTTCTACTAATCTCTTTCATGACCGCATTTACACCACCGGCTCTATTTATGTCCTCCATGTGGATAGTGCTAAGTGCTGGAGATATTTTTGCAATATGACTTACATTTTTTGCTATTTCATTTATTTTAGAGAGGTCAAAATCAACTCCAGCCTCTTTGGCAATAGCCATCATGTGAAGCACTGTATTTGTAGATCCACCCATCGCCATATCAATCACAAAAGCATTATGAACTGCTTTGTCATTTAAAATATTTTTCATTTTATAGTTTTCATCTAGTGCAATCTCTACAACTCTTCTAGCAGCTACTCTTAACATCTCCTCTCTTTCCGGAGTTAGTGCCAAAACAGTACCATTGCCAGGAAGTGCGATTCCCATAGCTTCACATAAAGTATTCATAGAGTTTGCAGTAAACATGCCAGAGCAACTTCCACCACCAGGACATGCATTGCACTCTATATCCAAAAGCTCTTCATCACTTATTTTGCCCTGAGATTTTTTCCCTACAGCCTCAAATGCAGTTGCTAAATCAATTGGTTCACCATCTTTTGTATGACCAGCTTTCATAGGTCCGCCACTTATGAAAACAGTTGGCACATTTACACGCAAAGCACCCATAATCATACCAGGTACGATTTTGTCACAATTTGGAATACAGATGAGTGCATCAAGCTTGTGAGCATTCATCACAGTCTCTATACTATCAGCAATAATCTCGCGACTAGGAAGTGAGTAGAGCATACCATCATGCCCCATCGCTATCCCATCATCTACACCTATTGTGTTGAACTCAAAAGGGATTCCACCTGCTAGCCTAATCTCCTCTTTTACTATTCTCCCATACTCTTGTAGGAAAAAATGACCTGGTATGATATCTATATGACTATTTGCTACTCCAATAAATGGCTTATCAAAATCCCCATCTTTTAATCCAGTAGCTCTTAGTAGGCTTCTATGAGGGGTTCTTTGATACCCCTTTTTTATAGCGTCACTTCTCATAGTAATCCTTTGTGAAAAATTTAGATAAGTCTATCTCAAAATGGCTTTTTTTTATAAAATTTAAGGCTAGATTCTTCTACTTTTTGTGGTGTTTTATAGCAAATCCAGCACCAATTTTTTTCTTTTTGGATAGTTCTAGATTCTCTATAGCCTCTTTGTAGTCTATGCCATTTTCAAGCATTAAAGCAAAACACTCAATAACTACTGCTATAGCATTTGGAATTTCACCTTTTTTTTTGTAGCTCTGTAGA
>JAABSR010000169.1 GCA_011390245.1 Campylobacterales bacterium | reverse complement strand
CAAGTGTTGGCGACTTCTCAGGTGTTATCTCCAAAGTAGTAATCTTATCATCTCTCAATCTATCAATAAACTCTTCAATCATATTCACTTCTTTAAACTTTTTTGTGAGATTTTACCAAAAAGCTTTGAAAAGTTGGGATTGGATAAAATTAGCTCTATATTTGTAAAAGAGGTTTAATTGGAAAAATTAAGAGATTTATTATTTAAAAGAGTTTTGCTTTTTGATGGTGCTATGGGTACAGAGATTCAAAAAGTTGATATAAAAAATGAGTTTTGGGAAGAGAA
>JAABSR010000168.1 GCA_011390245.1 Campylobacterales bacterium | reverse complement strand
AAGCTGGTGTTGATATACTTAAAACAAACACTTTTGGAAGTTTGCCTTGGGTGTTAGATGAGTATGGCATAGGAGATAGAGCACAAGAGTTGGCATATCTAGGTGCAAAAATCGCAAAAGAGACGATAAGCTCTTTGGGAGTCAATGCTTTTGTGGGTGGCTCTTTAGGACCTGGCACAAAACTCCCCTCACTTGGTCATATAAGTTATGATGAGCTATACGATGGATATAAGATTGCCGCATTTGGATTGATAGAGGGTGGGGCTGATCTATTTTTGATAGAGACTTCACAAGATCCATTGCAGATAAAAGCAGCTCTTCATGCGTGTCAAGATGCTATTTTGGAGAAGAGTGTTGATATTCCTATATCTGTTTCTGCCACTATTGAGACAAATGGCTCTATGCTTATAGGGACTGAAGTTGATGTGCTAGCTACTATTTTGGAGCCTTTTGATATTTTTAGTATCGGAATAAACTGCGGACTTGGTCCAAAAGAGGCTAGAAAGTTTCTTTTGAGGCTTTCACAATGCACTAGTAAACCTATCTCTATTCATGCCAACGCAGGACTCCCACAAAACAGGGGAGGGTGCACTTTTTACCCTATGGAGCCAGAAGAGTTTGCGGATTTGGAATCTAGATTTTTAGAGATAGATGGGGTTGCACTTCTTGGTGGATGTTGCGGAACTACTCCAGAGCATTTGAGTGCTCTGAAGAGAAAAGTAGAGGGAGTAATACCTAAAAAACCAAATGGTATTCAAGAGCCATCAATTGCTTCACTTTTTCAATCTGTGCCACTTTTTCAAAATCCAGCACCACTTCTTATAGGTGAGCGATCTAATGCGACTGGGTCTAAAGCATTTAGGGAGCTTTTGCTAAAAGAGGATTATGAGGGTGTATTGTTTGTTGCACAAGCTCAGGTAAAAAAACTAGCACATCTGCTTGATGTATCTGTTGCTTTTGCTGGTAGGGATGAGATAAAAGATATGGAGAGAACTGTAGCTCTATACTCTCAAAAAATCCCTATCCCTCTTATGCCTGATTCTACAAATCCTGATGCTTTGGAGGTTGCACTAAAGCAGATTGGTGGAAAAGCGATCATCAACTCAGCCAACTTTGAGGATGGAAATGAAAAGTTTGATAGAGTTTGTGCTTTGGCTAAAAGATATGGTGCTGCTATTGTCTGTTTGAGTATTGATGAGCAGGGCATGGCAAAAAGTAGGAAGAGAAAAATAGAGATAGTAAAAAGAATGCACCATAGAGCTACTACAGTGCATGGCTTGAGTGAAAGTGATATTATTTTTGATGTTTTAACTTTTACTATTGCTAGTGGGGATGAGGAGTATTTTTTAGCTGGAGTTGAGACTATTGAGGCAATAAGAGAGCTAAAATCTATCTACCCAAAGTGTGGAAGCACACTTGGAATCTCAAATATCTCATTTGGCTTGGATAAAAATGCTAGGATATTTTTAAACTCTATTTTTCTTCACCACTGTGTAGAGGCAGGGCTAAGTAGTGCTATAGTCAATAGTGCTCATCTTCTTCCATACTCTAAAATAGAGGGAGAAGATATTAGGATTTGTGAAGATTTGATATTTAATAGATCTAAATCCCAAAAGCCACTATTTGATTTTATAGAGCATTTTAGAGATAAAAGTGCAGATATAGCTAGTGAAGATTCACTCCTTGAAAATCTAAGTACAGAGGAGAAGATAGAGCTATTTTTGATAGATGGTCAAAAAGATAAGATGCTAGAGCTTTTGGAGGTAGCAAAAGATAGCATAAACCCTGAAAAGATAGTAAATGAGATACTAATGGGTGCTATGAAGATAGTAGGCGAGAGATTTGGAAATGGCGATATGCAGCTCCCTTTTGTTCTCCAAAGTGCTGAGGTGATGAAAGCTTCTGTAGATTATCTAAATAGATACCTACCAAAAAAGAGTAAAAGTTCATCATCTACCCTAGTGCTAGGCACGGTAAAGGGAGATGTGCATGATGTTGGCAAAAATCTAGTTGATATTATCCTTAGCAATAATGGCTTCAAAGTTGTAAATATAGGAATCAAAGCTGATATTTCAGATTTTATCAAAGCCTATAGAGAAAATAGTGCTGATGCTATAGGTATGAGTGGATTGCTAGTAAAATCTACGATGGTTATGAAGGAGAATCTAGAGGAGCTAAAAAGAGAGGGGATAGAGTGCCCTATACTTCTAGGAGGAGCTGCACTAAATAGAAAGTTTATAGATGAGCATTGTAGAAGCGTATATGATGGTGCTATATTTTATTGCAGGGATGCCTTTGATGGAATAAAAGCGATGGGCAAAATCGAAAAAAATGAGATAGATTTAGATAGCCTAGAAAGAGAGACAAAAGAGCAATCTTCAAATGAGGAAGAGGAGATAGAAGGCTCTTTAGGGAGTGTAATATATCC
>JAABSR010000167.1 GCA_011390245.1 Campylobacterales bacterium | reverse complement strand
AGTTTTCCTCTCCCCTCCTCACATGGGTGGGAGTGAGCAAAAATATATTGATGAGGTTTTTGCAAGTAACTATATAGCTCCGCTTGGGGAGTTTGTGGATAGGTTTGAAGAGGCTATCAAAGCTTATACTGGAACAAAAAATGCTCTTGCTTTAAATAGTGGCACTGCAGCTTTGCATCTAGCACTTAGAGTTTTGGGCGTAGGAGAGGGGGATTTAGTCCTTGCAAGCTCTTTTACATTTATAGGCTCTATCAACGCAATACTCTATCAAAATGCAAAACCTGTATTTATAGATAGCGAGCTTGATAGCTGGAATCTTGACCCAAATATGCTAGAGGAGGCAATAGCTAAGCTTCCTAAAAAGCCAAAAGCACTTATTCTCACCCATCTCTATGGTCAGTGTGCAAAGCTAGATGAGATTTTAGAGATATGCCAAAAGAGTGGAATCCATCTCATAGAAGATGCCGCAGAATCCCTTGGTGCAACTTACAAGGGCAAACATACAGGCACTTTTGGAATCTTTGGTATCTACTCTTTTAATGGCAACAAAATCATCACAACTAGTGGAGGTGGGATGCTTATCTCTGAAAATAGAGAGCTTCTTGAAAAGGGTCGGTTTTATTCCACACAAGCAAGAGAGCCACATTTGCACTATGAGCATAAAGAGTATGGCTACAACTATCGCCTAAGCAATGTTCTAGCAGCTATTGGAGTAGGGCAGATGGAGGTTTTAGAATCTAGAGTGGCAAAAAAAAGAGAGATTTTTGAGTGGTACAAAGAGGAGCTTGCAGATTTTGGATTTAATTTTATGCCTGAGCTAGAAGAGTGTAGGGGAAATAGATGGCTAACTTGTGCAGTGACAAATAGCAATATCTCAAAAATAGTAGAAAGACTTCAAAATGAGAATATAGAATCAAGACCCCTCTGGAAGCCTATGCACCTTCAGCCTCTTTTTGAGAGTGCGAAATATTTTGGCTTGGGAGTTTGTGATTCCTTGTTTCAAAGAGGTATATGTTTTCCTAGTGGCACTACTTTACAAAGAGAAGATGTGGCAAGAATCTCTAAAATAGTCAAAGAGGTTATCTAAGATATGAGCCTATTTAGACCTACACATCTAAAAAGAGTTATTTTTTTTGTTCTTATTGATATTTTTATCTCGATTTTTACTCTCTTTTTAGCCTACTATTTGAGATTTAATTTTGACTTTCCAGAGACATTTATAGAGGGTTATTTAGTTGCGATTCTCTATCTAGTTCCTCTAAAGATAGCCTCTTTTTTATATTTCAAAATCTATCTTGTAGCGTGGAGATTTTTTTCACTTCCTGATGCGATAAATCTACTCAAAGCTCACCTTTTAGCATACTCTGTTTTTGCTATTTTGTTTTTGAGCCTAAGTGATGTGCTTTTTCCAAGAAGTGTGATAATAATTGATTTCTTTTTGTCTTATATCATCATATCAAGCTTTAGAATCTCAAAAAGAATTTTTATAGAGAACTCACCAAAATCTATAAATAGAGCTTTGATTATTGGTGCAAATCCTAGAGCTACAAATATTATAAAAAGTTCTCTAAGTAGTGATATCGACTTTCAGGTGGTATCTATTTTTGAAGATGATCAAAACCTAATAGGGACATATTTCAATAATGTAAAAGTCTATCCACTCTCTGATCTAAAAAAGATAATAGAGCTTGAGAAGATAGAGAGTGCACTTATAGCAAAAGAGTATGAGCCAAGTGATCTTGATGCTATCTATGAGGCACTTTCGCTTTTTGGAGTAAATGATGTCAAGCTTATAAAGTTTTTTGAAGATGAGAAGATTAGAGATATATCTATTGAGGATCTTTTGGCTAGAAAACCAAAAGACTTGGATAGTTCTCTGATAGAGAGTTTTGCAAAAAATAAAAAAGTGCTTATCACTGGAGCTGGTGGAAGTATAGGGAGTGAGATTTGTAGGCAGCTTCAAGCTTTTGGTGCAAAAGAGCTGATATTGGTGGATAATAACGAATACAATCTCTATAAAATAGATGAGGAGCTAGAGATTTCTCATAGATGTAAGATGCTCTCTATTCTTGAAGAGAAGAGAATGGATGAGATATTTTGTGAGTATAGACCTGATATCGTTATCCATGCCGCAGCCTATAAACATGTCCCACTTTGTGAAGAGAATATCTACTCAGCGATAGAAAATAACATATTTGGCTCAAAAATAGTCATAGATCTCTCTATAAAATATGGGATCAAAAAGGTTGTGATCATCTCTACAGATAAAGCAGTGCGACCTACAAATATCATGGGAGCGACTAAGAGAGTAGTGGAGCTTTATGCACAAAATATTGACTCCAAAGGTAGTGAAATAGTCGCAGTTAGGTTTGGCAATGTTCTTGGAAGTAGCGGCTCAGTTGTCCCAAAATTTAAAAGACTTATTGAGAGTAACAAGAATCTATGCGTAACTCATCCAGATATAACAAGATATTTTATGCTCATACCTGAAGCTTGTCAGCTTGTATTGCAAGCCTCAGCACTAGCTCGTGGCGGAGAGCTTTTTATCTTAGATATGGGTGAACCCGTAAAGATAGTAGATCTTGCAAAAAAGATGCTCAAACTCTATAAAAAAGAGAGCGAACTAAAGATAGAGTTTACTGGTCTTAGGGCTGGAGAGAAACTATATGAGGAGCTTTTGATAGATGAGAGCGAACAAAAAACTAGGTACGAATCAATTCATGTAGCCAGGGCTACAAAGTTTGATATAAGCAATCTAAGAATATACCTAAAAAGGCTA
>JAABSR010000166.1 GCA_011390245.1 Campylobacterales bacterium | reverse complement strand
ATAAATCTCTCTCCTGAAGAGAAGATAATGGCAACTATAACGACTTCTGATTTTGATAATAATAAATCCCTAGTCTTCTTCACAAAGAGAGGAATCATCAAAAGAACAAACCTCAAAGAGTTCTCAAATGTCAGAAGTGTTGGAGTTAGAGCTATAAATCTTGATGATGAAGATGAAATCGTCACTGCCAACATAGTAGATGATAGAATCAAAGAGTTTTTTGTAGTGACATACAAAGGCATGTGTATTAGATTTGATGTAGATGATGTTAGAGAGATAGGAAGAGTTGCTAGAGGTGTCACAGCTATTAAGTTTAAAGATTCTGAGGATTGTGTGGTAGGTGCTACGACCATCATGCATGAAAATGAAGAGATTTTGTGTGTGAGCGAAAAAGGGATAGGCAAAAGAACTGAAGTAAATGAGTATAGACTCCAAAGCAGAGCTGGAAAAGGCGTCATAGCTATGAAGCTCACAGCAAAAACTGGTCTAATGAGTGGAGTAGTGATAGTTGATGAATCCATGGATCTCATGGCTCTAACAAGTACTGGCAAAATGATAAGAGTAGATATGCAAACTATCAGAAAAGCAGGAAGAAACACAAGTGGTGTGAAGATCATAAATGTAGAAAAAGAGAAAGTAGTCTCAATAGCTAGATGTCCAAAGCAGATAGTAGATGAAGATGGCACAGATGAGATACTATTACCAGATCTTGATACGCCACTACAATAAAAGATATCGGATTGAAGTATAAAATTTTACTATTTTTTCTTCTCTCCACCCCCCTACTCTCAAACCAATTTATCATAACATACACTATAACTTCAAGAGATAATATCATCATAAATGAAAAATTTGATGTCTCAAAAGCTATGACAGCAGCAAGTATAGAAGAGACACATGGAAGATGTGAGATATTTTTGGAAGAGGATGATGAGGGAAAAGTAAAAGAGGTATTAAGAGATAAAAAAGATGAGATTTTATCTTGTCTTTTTGATTTTGGGGTGAAACTTAGAAGTGATGGTATCACGAGTGGGTTGATATCTAGCTCTACTGCTAAACTCTCAATCCCCCCAACAAGAGTGTTTATCACATTTAAAGATGATTTTGCTATTATAGAGCTAATCACAAAACATTTTTAGTCTTATGGAGAGCTGCTAGGTGAAATTAGCTATTATCGAAGATGATATAAATATGAGAAAATCTCTAGAGATTGCACTAGGTGAGTATGATGAGTTTGAGATAGTCTCTTTCAAAAATGCAAAAGATGCCCTCAAAAAACTAGATGATACGATTGATTTGGTAATAACTGATATAAATATGCCAGGAATTGATGGTATTGAGTTTCTAGAAAAACTTGATAGAAAATATGAGGCGATAGTCATCACTGGAAATGCAACTCTAAATAGAGCTATAGATTCTATAAGACTTGGAGTGAAGGATTTTTTGACAAAACCTTTTGAGATAGATACGCTTGTTGAAGCGATCAAAAGAAGTCAAAAAGCTATAGAAGTGACAAAAAGCAAAAAATCCCAATCACTTTACAAAGAGGATTTTATATCTAGCTCAGAGGCGTTGGATTCTGCTCTCAAAGTTGCTAAAAAAGCTGCATCAACTGATGCCTCTATCATGCTTTTTGGAGAGAGTGGAGTAGGCAAAGAGCTTTTTGCAAATTTTGTCCACAAAAACTCAAAAAGATCGGAGAAAAATTTTGTAGCTATAAATATGGCAGCAATACCAGAAAATCTACTAGAATCAGAACTCTTTGGATATGAAAAAGGAGCATTTACAGATGCTACAGAGGGGAGAGCTGGAAAGTTTGAAGCATCTAGTGGAGGGACGATTTTCCTAGATGAGATAGGAGAGATGCCCCTATCACTTCAAGCTAAAATACTTCGAGTCTTGCAAGAGAGAGAGGTGGTTAGACTAGGAAGCAACAAACCAATAAAAGTTGATATCAGGGTAGTTTCTGCAACAAACGCCAACATAGAACAAAAGATAAAAGATAGTGAGTTTAGAGAGGATTTGTACTTTAGACTACAGACAATTCCTATAGAGATTCCACCTCTTAGAGATAGAAAAGAGGAGATAATCCCCATCTCAGAGTGGGCTATCAAAAAAAGTGCAAAAGCCTATGAACTAGCTGAGAAACCACTTAGCCAAAATGCAAAAGAGCGACTTCTAAAATATAGATGGCCTGGAAACATAAGAGAGCTTCTCTCAGTGGTCGAGAGAGCTATGATTTTGAGTGAAAATGATGAAATAAGCGAAGAAGACCTCTTTTTGAAAAGCAGAGATGGCAGTAGAACATCGATATCAAATATGGAAAAAGAACTCATAGTTGAAGTTCTAAGCTCAGCACATGGCGACCTAAACGAAGCTACAGCCATACTTGGCATGAACAAAGAGACACTTCTCCTAAAATGCAATAAATACAGTATCAAGCTAGGAGAGCAAACTAGCTAGAGGTGATATTTTCTAGCCTTTAAAATCTCAAATCAATACAAAAACCCATGATTTACTCTAAGAGCCATTGCAAAAAAAGCTCCCTTGTTGTTCAAAATAAACACTGTACTACTATTTTGTTGTTTGAGATATACAATAATAAAAATCAAATATTCTCACTACTCTATCTTATCATCGTCACTTGGTTCTCTGCTTGAGACTTTTGAGAGTATTGTTTTAGCATGCTCAATACTTCCTCTTTTGGCTCTCTCTTCTAGATAGTCATATGTTTGGAGTGTTGCCATCTTCTCGGCAATTGCCGTAGCGATAAATTGATTCATAGAGATAGATTCTTTTT
>JAABSR010000165.1 GCA_011390245.1 Campylobacterales bacterium | reverse complement strand
TTTGTCCAAATGGTGGAGATAGAGTTGATGTTAGAGGCAAAAATATGCATGTGTATGGCTATCTCAAAAACTTCCTTTTCCCAAAAGAGTTCTTGGATAAAAAGATAGGCACTCTAAGTGGTGGTGAGAAAAATCGTGTAGCCTTAGCACTGCTTTTTACAAAAAATGTGGATTGTCTAATCCTTGATGAACCTACAAATGATCTTGATATCCCAACTATAAACATACTTGAAGAGTATCTACTCTCTTTTCAAGGTGCCCTACTTTTTGTAAGTCATGATAGATACTTTATAGACAAAATAGCAAAAAAGCTCTTTGTATTCAAAGGTGATGGAGTGGTTGAAGAGAGCTATATGCCTTATAGTCAATATCTAGAGGTAGAAAAAGAGCAAAAAGAGTATGAGGAGTTAGAAAAAGAGATAATATTAACTCCAAAAGAGCAAAAACCAAAAAGCACCCCAAAGAAACTTGGCTACAAAGAGCAACGACTTTTAGATTCACTTCCTAGAGAGATAGAAATTTTAGAGAGCAAACTAGAGGAGCTTACCTGCTGTCTAAGTGATCCAAAATGTTATGAAGAGAGAGGTATTGCTACTGTAGCAGAGGAGCTTGAGAAGATAAAAGAGGAGTATGAAAGTAAAGGTATGTTATTTTTAGAGATACAAGAGAGAGCGGAAGAGTTAAATGGAAAATAGAAATAGTGCCCCTAAAGGTGATATTCGTATAGTTCATGACAACGATGCAACACTGCCAGATACATTGCCAGCTTTTTTAGATAAAAAAACAGAAAAGAGTAGAAGAATCTACTCTATACTTCGTGAGCTTTTATGTGACCAAAATATTTCAAACATGTTATCAGATTTTTCAGGTGTAGCTGGTATCTCTATCTCTATCATTGATCTTGATGCCAATGTACTTGCCTCATCTAAGTGGCAAAAAATATGTGCTAATTTTCATCGCGTAAATGAAAATAGTTGCTCATTGTGCATAGAGAGCGATATTGAGCTTGCCAACAAACTAGATAATGGAGCAGAGTTTACAAGCTACAAATGTAAAAATGGGCTTATAGATTGTGCATCTCCTATCACTATAGAGGGTGAGCATGTTGCAAATCTCTTCATAGGGCAGTTTCTAGTAAAAAAGCCAGATAGGGACTTTTTTTTGGATCAAAGTATTCACTTTGGATTTGATAAAGATGCTTACATGTCTGCACTAGATGAAGTCTCTGTAGTTGAAGAGGAGAAAATCCCTAAAATTATCAGTTTTCTTGTGCAGTTTGCCCAGCTTATTGGATTTATGGGCATGGAGCGTTATAAGATTTTAAGAGATGAGGAGAAAAATCGCCAAAGACTAGAAGAGCTAATAAAGCAAAGAACCAAAGAGCTAGATAAAAATATCAAAGTCTTAAATGATGCTCAAAAAGTTGCTCATATAGGGCATTGGGAGTTAGATATTATCACTAGTAAAATTACATGGTCAGATGAAGTTTATAGGATTTTTGGAGAGATTCCACAAAAGTTTGAGGCAACTTATGAAGCATTTTTAGAGAGAGTACATCCACAAGATCGCAAAAAAGTAGATGATGCTTATATGAACTCTATCAAAGAGAAATACTCTTATGAAATAGTGCATAGAATCACAAGAGCAGATAGTGGTGAGACTAGATATGTTCAAGAGCGATGTGAGCATATATACGATGAAAATGCTCAGGCGATAGGTTCGCTTGGAACAGTGCACGATATCACAGAAGAGATGGTTGCCAAACTAGAGCTTGATAGACTAAATAGAAATCTTCAAAAAAGAGTGGATGAGGAGATTGCAAAAAGTAAAAAGCAAGAGCTTATGCTTATGCAACAACAAAGGCTCACTCAAATGGGAGATATGATAACTATTATCTCTCACCACTGGCGTCAGCCACTAAATATCATAGGGTTACTTGTGCAAAATCTTCTAGACCTCTATCAAACTGGAGAACTTACAAAAGAGGAGTTTGAAAATGGAACAAAACTGGTCATGCATCACCTAAATGAGCTATCTGGTACGCTTTTTAGACTTTCAAACCTCTCTTCACATCATAAAAATCAGACTCTTTTTGATGTATCAGCTATAACAAAAGAGTTATGCGACCTCTACAAAGCAGAGATGGAACGATTTGAGATAGCGTTTGAGTATCACATAGTGCCCAATATAGAGATTTTTGGTGTGCCATCTTTTTATACACAAATCCTGCTACAACTACTAAAAAATGCTCAAGAGGCTACCACTGCAAACACAAAAGAATCACGCCATATAACCCTAGAACTTATAAAAGCAGAAGAGGGAAGTGTAAAACTCTCAATCCAAGATAGCGGAGAAGGTATCAGTGAAGAGGTGTTGCCACGAATTTATGACCCATTTTTTACGACCAAAGAGATCTCTAGCAGGACTGGACTTGGACTATATATTGCAAAAATGATTATTGAACAACAACTTCATGGTACAATAGATATATGCAATAACAATGGAGCACTCTGTGTTGTGACTTTTAAAGAAGGGGGTAGAAATGCTTGAAAATTATAGTGCACTATATGTAGAGGATGAGGAGGAAGTAAGAACTCCAACTTCAAGGTATCTTAGGCGAAGACTAAAAGAGCTATATGAAGCAGAAAATGGAGAGATTGGGCTAAAAATAATAGAAGAAAAAAATCCAGATATTGTGATAACTGATATTGAGATGCCTGTAATGAATGGGTTAAAAATGATTGATCAAATAAGAGAACACTATGGCAATACAAAGCCTATT
>JAABSR010000164.1 GCA_011390245.1 Campylobacterales bacterium | reverse complement strand
CAGCTTGAGATGGTTAGTCTCTTTAGTAGATCACTATCTCCATCTTTGATAATAGAGATAAATGGAATCTTTACATATTTCTTTTTCAGAGTCTCAATAAAATCAACCACATCAATATTTTCAAAATCACTATCTGTAACTACAATATCTGGTCTGAATTTTTCAATAGAGCCAATTACACTTTTTGGATCTTTTGCTAGATAGACTTTTTTTGTCCTCTTTTGCAAGAAATTTACAATTTTTTTGAGTAGATTTTCATTTGGTTCTACTACTAAAATAGTCAATGTTTTTAATATATCACTACATTTTTGAGTAGAAATAGATGAGATTTTTATCATATTTAGTGTGTAGCTATCAAGGCTAGTTAGGTTGTAGTTGCCTACTTGGAGATCTCTCTCCCATTCGACCATCATGTCATAAATAATCAAAAACCAATCCACCATCTCCTCTTTTATAGGTGGTTTTTTGCTTTTTAGTATCAAAGCAACCTCTTCGCAGGTTTTTGTAGCTATGCTTATGGATTCTAATTTTAAGAAGTTTGAGTATCCCTTGAGACGCTTTAGTAGTAGATAGATCTCATCTAGGCTTTCAAAATATCTATCATCACTACTTAGGGATTTTAGCAACTCATCAAGTCTCTCTAGAGAGTGACTAAAGCTATCTTTGAATTCAGCCATCGCTT
Source organism: Campylobacterales bacterium (assembly GCA_011390245.1). GTDB lineage: Bacteria > Campylobacterota > Campylobacteria > Campylobacterales > JAABSR01 > JAABSR01. The sequence continues at coordinate 2,149 of JAABSR010000164.1, read as the reverse complement.
CAGAGTAGATTGGATCAGAGTAGTTTACTTGCATTGCTAGATTTTGTAGTGATTTTCTATTTTTTTTGCAATCTTAGGAGTTATATATGCTCTAAGTTCGCCTTTTAGATTCTTGCTCTCATATAGCTCTATCTCTACAAGCGATGATTTTTTTATTTTAATTGATATGGGTGTATTAGAGATTATTGGAGAGATGGTTTGTGAGAGGTTTGGTTCATGTCCTATTATAGCCACAATCTTATCTCTCTTATCAATCTTTGAAAAAAACTTTTTGAAATCACTAAAAGTAGCATCTGGATTTAGCTCCTCTTTTTGCAATACCTCTTTTTTGAAGTATCTATTTAAAATAGAGCTAGTCTCTATAGCTCTAGTAGCTTTTGAGGTGTAGATTTTATCTATATTTTTATATATTTTAGCAACTGCCTCAAAAAAATCATCCGCCTCTTTTTCGCCATCGCTACTTAGTGGTCTATAGAGATCATTTTCATTCCAATTTTCTCTATCTACTGCAAGTGCGTGCCTTATAAAGAGTATTCTCATCTATTTGGCAACCTTGTTTACCATAGAGATAACAAAGCCAGCACTCACTTTTGCAGAGCTTTTGAGAAACTCATCAAAACTAAAAGATGCATCCATATCAGCAGCATCACTAATAGCTCTTAGAATAAAAAATGGTGTATTTAAAGCATCACAAACAACTCCAACAGCAGCTCCCTCCATCTCAATAGCACTAGCATTAAATGTTTTTGCTATCCACTCCTTTTTTTCATTACTGGCAATAAACTGATCACCAGTAGCTACGATTCCTTCTTTTATAGTAATCTTTAAGTCAATTGCTACTTCTTTGGCGATATTATTTAACTCTTTAGAGCTGTTTGTAAAAACCCCTCCTTCTGGAACATAGCCATGAGGATGTCCAAAAATAGTAATATCTAAATCGTGCTGTGCAAGTGAAGATGCATAGATAAGATCCCCAATTTTGAGACTACTATCAATAGCACCAGCTACACCACTAAAAAGTAGCTTTTCACAACCAAAATGTTGAATAAGAGTAGATGCTGTAAGTGTTGCATTTACCTTTCCTATCTTGCTATAGGCAATATAAAGTTCACTATTTTTGTACAATACTTTGTAGTATCTATTTTTTCCATATACTATCTCTTCATAGTCTTTAAAGTTTTCTAGTAGTGGCTCAATCTCTTCAACCATTGCTCCCATTATTGCTATCTTCACGCTCTTCCTTTTTAGTTATTTCTCAAAAGATATTTTTGATTTTCTGTAATTTTCATATTCAATTCATAATAGTCTATAGATTCCTCAAACTTTTTTGACTTAAAGAGTAGATTCCCAAGTGGAGAGATAACTCTACTTCCACCCCAAAATCCCATCCCATCTTCAAAACCTACTCTATTTACAAAAACAGTATATGCTCCATTTAAAATGCTAAGACTCTTAAGAAGGGCATCCCATCTATCCTCTATAGCCAATCCACCATCATAAAAATCTCTAGCTGGCGAACAAGATATAACAAACACAATAGAGGGTGAGTTTTTTGAGAGTTCATATAGAGTTTTGCTAGACCATAAATCTTCACAAATCAAAATATTTGATACACCAAACATGCTATCAAAAGATTCTATCTTATCTCCTTTGAAAAAGTATCTAGCCTCTTCAAACATGGTGTAATTTGGCAGTATGTTTTTCCTATGAACATGCCTTATCTCATTATCAGAGAAGTAGATAGATGCATTGTAGATACTGCTACCCTCTCTAAGTGCAACGCCTACAACTATATCTATAGAACTACTTAGCTCTCTTAGGGCGCGAAGCTCATCAATAGTGTAGCTACTATGCACGACAAAATCCATCATTTTATAACCATTTAGTGATAACTCTGGGAAGATTACAACCTTTGCACTATTTGCAATTGCATCTTTGATAATAGATATATGTGATTCTAGATTCGATTTTGAGATTTTAGGTGAGATTTGAGCTAAGGCTATTTTCACAACTACTGCTTCTGATTGAAATTTTCTATGCTCTCCAAAGAGTTTATAGAGAGTGTCTCTTTTTTGGTTATTCTTTTATTTAGTCCCTTTAAAACACCACCACTTCCAATCTCTAAAAACAGATCCATCTCTTGTTCATG
>JAABSR010000163.1 GCA_011390245.1 Campylobacterales bacterium | reverse complement strand
AATCTCTCTAGCACCTCTTTTTAGTGCAACAATAGCTGCTTCATTTACCAAAGAGGCAATAGCAGCACCACTAAAGCCAACACTAATCCTAGCAAGTTTTTCTATATCAATTGAGTGTTTTTTATCTTTTAGATAGACTTTAAATATCTCAGCTCTCTCTTGAAGTGAGGGAAGTCCAACAAATACCCTCCTATCAAATCTACCACTTCTAAGAAGTGCCTCATCCAACATGTCCATCTTATTTGTGGCACCTATGACTATCACACCACTGCTATCTTCAAACCCATCCATCTCAGTTAGAAGCTGATTTAGTGTAGATTCTCTCTCATCATTTCTAAATCCTCCTCTAGCTTTGCCAACTGCATCAATCTCATCAATAAAGACGATGGATGGAGACATAGCCTTAGCTCGCACAAAAAGATCTCTTACTCTTTTTGCTCCCATACCTACATAAATCTGCACAAATGAGCTACCACTTTGATAAAAAAATGGAACATTTGCCTCACCTGCTACAGCTTTTGCAATAAGTGTTTTTCCAACTCCTGGAGGACCAATAAGAAGCACACCTTTTGGAAGTCTTACACCAAAGTTTTTGTATTTCATAGGATTTTTCAAAAAATCAGTAATCTCCTCAAGATCCTCTTTGACCTCTTTGATTCCAGCTACATCATCAAAAGTGACATTTGACCTAATAGGCATAATCCTATTTTGCATATCTTCATTTCCTAGCATACTACCAATAGGCACTCTCTCATCTCTGTTGGCTTTTTTGCTCTCATCTTTTGAGCTTGCCTTTGGTTGCTTTTTGATACCCAATATCACAGCATACAAAAAGAGAGCTATTAGGAAAATGATGATGATATCCACAATTTGTGAAATAGCCTCACCGCTATTTTTGACCTCAAGTGGTACTTTTTTTATCAGTTCCCCTACATCTACGCCCTCTTTTGCTATTTTGTAGCTCTTATCTTGAGTATATAAATAGATGTATCTTTGATCAATTTCTGCTTTTTGTATGAAGTTATTCTCTTCTAGCATCTTAAAAAATGTATAATCAATAGTAGCTTTCTCCTCTTTTAGATATCCATAGATTCCAAGCACTATTAGCAAAACTGATGAAATAAGAATAGCTACTCTATTTTTGCTAAAAAGAGACGAAATTTTTTTCATTATCTACCTCATAATCATCTATTTTTATCCACTTTTTTTCGAGATTTTTAGAGCTTTTTATCTCTATTTTGTTAAAAAACTGACAAAAACCACTAAATATATCACCTTCACCTCTACCATTTTTTGCACTCTCTACCAAAACACAAAGCTCCTCTTTTCTCTCTTTTTGTCTCTCTCTAAACTCTCTATTTTTTACTTTCACTAGCTCTTTTGCCTCATTTAGCCTACTCTTTGCCTCATCTCCACAAACTATATCATCTCTTAGAGCAGACTTTGTCCCCTCTCTTTTTGAGTAGGTAAAAAGATGGATATGAGTTAGAGGAAAGCTCTCTAGATTGCGATACGCCTCTTCCCATATCTCTCTACTCTCCCCTGGATGTCCTACAATAAAATCACTTCCTAGTGCAAAATTATAAGAGGCGATTTTTTCAAAAATCTTCAAATCACTCTCTACTCTATTTTTGCGATTCATAATCTCCAACATTTTATTGCTAGTATGTTGAAGTGCGATATGGAGGTGTTTTGCCATCTTCTCTTCACCCAAAATCTCTATAAATTCATCATCTATTTGTGAAGGCTCTAGACTTCCAATCCTAACTCTTTTGATATCTCTATTTTCTGCTATCTTTTTAAAAAGTTTGGCTATTGAGCTTTTTCTATCTCTACCATAACTTCCCACATTTGTTCCAGTTAGTACAACCTCACTAAAGCCTAGAGCAGCCAAAATATCAATCTGCTCTAAGATTATTGATTCTTCTTTGCTTCTAGCCTCACCTCTAACAGTTGGTATAATACAGTAGCTACACTCAAAATCACACCCCTCTTGAATCTTCACAAAAGCTCGACTTTTGCCAACAAAATCACTCACAACACTACTATCTATATAGTTTTTATCTCCCCTATCAAAAAACCTTCGCTCTTTTTTTAGGATATCTTCTATCCTATCTTTACTAGAGTGACCAAAAGCTGAGTGGATTCTATTTTTTTCATAAAGTCTCTCTCCTTCGGATTCTAAAGCACATCCCGTGAGATATATCTTTTTGTGATCAAATCTATTTATGTAGTTTCTTAGGCTCGCATCCGCTCCATTTGTAACCGTGCAAGAGTTTATCACGATAATATCAGCCTCATCTTCACTCTTTACAATCTCATACTCTTTTACTCTATCAATCATCACTTGAGTGTCAAATAGATTTGTCCTACAGCCAAATGTCTTGAAAAATACCCTACTCACAGCACCTCATCATCTATTTTTGGTAGCTCTTTTGGAATCTCAAGCCTTCCATCCATTTTGATTGCATTTGTAGGATAAGCGATTTTTATATCATCTTCTGATTGTATAGCCTCAATAAAATCACCACTTATAGTACTCCTAAGTGTCAAAGTTGCATAGGCATTTGTCAGATACCACACAGATATACGAATCCCATAAGGCTCTATGAAGCTAAAAACTCTAGGCTCTACATTTGTGTTACGCAAAGAGTATTTATCTCTTAGCATGTTTAGCTGCTTTCTTGTGATATCAGTGTAGCCTTTTGAGTATTTTTTACTTATCTCTCTAGCGTGTTGCATAGCCTTTTTGTAATCAGAATCAAAAGTAATAGTAATATCAATCCCATCCCAAACTGTCTTCATAGATGCATGTGTATAGTTTGAAATAAGT
>JAABSR010000162.1 GCA_011390245.1 Campylobacterales bacterium | reverse complement strand
TTTTTTATACCAAGTAGTTCCAAAATCCAAAGATGTTCCATGCTTTGAGGCTTTAAACCTTCATTTGCAGCAACAACAAGCATGGCATAATCAAAGCCATAAGCACCTGCTATCATATTTTTTACAAGAGATTCATGACCTGGTACATCTATAAATGAAAGAATCCTCTCACCAGCTTTAATATGTATAAATGAGAGGTCAATTGTTATACCTCTTTTTTTCTCTTCTGGTGTATTATCTCCATCTATGCCACTTAGTGCCTTAACAACAGAACTCTTGCCATGATCAATATGTCCACATGTTCCAATAATTATATTTTGTGAGTTCATCTCTTGCTCTTTATGCATTCATTTAAAATCTTTATAATATAGTCAAAATCTTTTTCAAATATAGTTCGCATATCAATAAGAACACTATCCTCTTCTATTCGTGCAATAATGTACTTCTCTATCAGCAGATATTGGATTTGATCAGCCTTTTGATCTGAGACAATTTTGAGAGCTATTGATGGTATTTTTTTATTAGGCATTGAACCACCTCCTACATAAGCCACTGTTTCTACAATCTGAGTTTTGATTAAAAGCTCTTTTTGTATCCATAAAGCCCTCTCTCTAAGTGATTTTTGGCTAATATTTAACATCGCAATTGTTGGAATAGAATCCTCTCTCTCAAAAAGATAGCACCGAAAAAGGGATTCACTCAAAGCGATTGCAATTTTATCAGCCCTTAGCATGCGAAGAAGTTGATTTTTTTTGAGCCTATCTATAAGTGGTTTTTTAGCAACTATAAAGCCACCTTGTGCCCCTCCAAGAAGTTTGTCACCACTAAAAGAGATAATATCTACATTTGATTCTAGCACCTCTTTAAGTGTTGGCTCAAATCCTCTAAATTCTAAGTCATAAAGCAAACCACTACCTAAATCAAAATAGCTATGTATATTCTTCAAACTACCAAGCCTAGCAATATCATCTATCAAAACCTCTTCAAAAAAACCTACGATATCAAAATTTGATCTATGAATTTTCATCACCATTTCACTTTGAGGAGAGAGTGCATTTTCATAATCGCTCAAACGAGTTTTATTTGTTGTGCCTACCTCTTTAAGTATTGCTCCACTACTTGCCATAACATCTGGGATTCTAAAACCTCCACCTATTTCTACCAACTCACCTCTGCTAACAATACACTCTCTATCTTTTGCAAATGTGTTTAAAACTAGAAATACTGCAGAAGCATTGTTGTTTAACATTAAAATATCATACTCTTTGAAATTGGCAAAAAGTAGTTTAAAAATTTGCGATAGATGTCCATAACGATCACCTCTTTTGCCATTTTTGAGGTTGTACTCTAGATTTGAATACCCACATACCACCTCCCCTACTTCCTCCCATAGTTTTTGAGAAATTGGGCTTCTTCCAAGATTTGTATGCACAACAATACCAGTTGCGTTTATAAGTGGGAGAAGTGATTTTTTAGAGAGCAGTTCTAAATGCTCTACTACTTCTTTTAATAAATCTTCCTCATCTAGAAAAATTTCATTTTCACCATATAATCTTTCTCTATAAGCAGCAATAACTTTTTTTGAAATATCTTTAGAGAGTCTCTTTCCAAAAGGCTTGAGTGCAGGATGTTGGATAAATTTGTCAATTTTTGGCAAATCACGCAGATTTTTTATCATTCCTCTCCTTTAAAGAGTTTTATGGTACAAATATGTCGTTTTTTGGAGGGCATGTGTTCCTGGTGGATGCCGCGGGCTTCAAACCCGATGACCGTGCTAGTGCTAGCTACGGTGGCAGGTTCGATTCCTGCGCCTTCTCGCCACATATCTACCACAACACTATCTCTTGTTCTTTTCTACTCTCTACTACTCCTATGATAGAAGCATTCAAATATTTAGCCTCTATGAGCATGGAAAGTAACTCTTTAGATCTCTTCTCTTCTATGGCTATCAAAAGTCCTCCTGAAGTTTGTGCATCAAAAAGTATCATTGGATTGATGGTAGTATGTTCAATCAAAACATGGCTTTCTAGAAAATCTCTATTTCTATAAGAACCCCCTGGAATCATGCCTTGAGCTTCATACTCCAACACTTCAAACACAAATGGAATCTGCGATGTATCAAGTGTTATTGATATTTTAGGATTTATCATCTCATAAAGGTGTCCTAGCAATCCAAAGCCAGTAACATCCGTACATGCACTTGCACCCATTTCCAAAGCAAGCTTTGAAGCCTTGAGATTTAGTTGGGCCATAATAGATGCAATATTTTTGATAATCTTTTCATCTTTTAGTGCATTAGCTTTGATTGCAGTTGTAAGAATCCCCATTCCTAATGGTTTTGTTAAGATAATAACATCTCCTGGTTTAGCACTATTATTTCTAAGCACTTTTTTACTTGCAATCATGCCAGTTACAGATAGTCCATATTTCATCTCAATATCATTTATTGTATGTCCACCTGCAATCACTCCACCTGCCTCTTGTACTTTTGATTGACCTCCACATAGTATCTCTTTGAGTACATCTATATCAAAGTGTTCATTATCAAAACAGACTAAATTAAGTGCAGCTTTGACATCTCCACCCATAGCAAACACATCACTCAATGCATTAGCAGCTGCGATTTGCCCAAATAGATAGGGATCATCCACCACAGGTGTAATAAAATCAGCCGTAAGAACTAAAGATTCTTTTTCGTTGATTGCAAAAATGGCTGCATCATCACTATTTTCATATCCGACTAATAGACCTTTTTGTCTGCTTTGGTCAAGTGCTCCAAAAATATGTCGTAGGTCGCACGGACCCATTTTTGCAGCTCAACCTGCAGCTTTTACAAACTTGGT
>JAABSR010000015.1 GCA_011390245.1 Campylobacterales bacterium | reverse complement strand
TCTTGCTCTATTTTAGAACTTTTATTATTTAGCTCTAGCTCAACTTGAAGGCATGAGCTAAAAAATGAAGCATCAAGATAGTGTATATCTATAGCATCTTGATTTACAAATATAGTCTCTCTCCAGCTTTTAACCTCTTCAACTATAGCTTTCAAGTAAATAGAGATCTTTTTTATTTTTGCCTCATCAAAAGTAGATCTATCTATATCTCTAAATAGCTCTACTAGCTGTTCAATAGCATAAGCCAAATCTCTAAACTCTATTAAAATATTAAAAACAGCTCCTATCCTGCTAAGCTTTTGCTCAATTAGAGTGATAATAGTTACATCATTGCTCTCTTGTAGTGTTTGGATATAGTCAAAAAGCTCATTTTCTAGCTCTTCTAGCTCTTGAATCTGCTCAATCGTCTCTTCCCCAATCTCATCTACATACTCTTTTGCAGAGGTTTTATGCTCATGACTTCTTCTAAGGATTGCCATAGACTCGCCACTAAGGCTAAACTTCTCTCTTTTGTCTTCTTGTGTAGATTCTTCTATCCTCTCTTCCAAAGGAAGTTTTTTATCTTCAGTGGTGATCTCTCTCTTTTTGTATTTTACATCAAAAATATAGCCCTCTAGAAGTGAACTGTAGTTTTCTATTTTTAGCTTTTGATACTCAAGAAGGGTTATATCATTTAGTGTAAAAAGTGTCGCATCTTCAGAGCCTATTTTGATATTTTTTGGAGTGACTTTATATATTTTTCTTCCACGATTTTGTTTTATAGAGATGATATTTGTGCTGATGTCATCATCTAGATTATCAAAACTATCTAGATATCCACCTTTTTTGAAGATTATTTCATCAAGTTTTGTTATGTCTTTTGATACCAACTCCAAAAGTTCGCTCTCCAAAATCTCTGCAAATGCTCTGTTGAAAAACTTTATCTCTCTATTTAGGATTACAAAAGTAGGATTTGGTGAGGCATCTAGTAGTTTTTTTGTTATATCTTTTGTTGCTTCATTAACCCTATCTTCTATAATTTTTTTCTCATACTCTTTAGCAAGCTCTCTATCTCGAACTAGTTGAGCTAATTTTTCTAAAGCATTGATTAGTGCGTCAAATTTTATAGGTTTGATGATGTATTTATCTACCCCAATCTCAATAGAATCCAAGAAGTGCTCTTCATCGCTATGGGCGGTTGTTAGGATGATTGGGATATCGCTATTTATCTCTTTGATTTTTGATATCATGCTCAATCCATCCATCTTTGGCATCGAGATATCAGTGACTATAATATCAACTCTATTTTTCTTGAAAAGTTCTAAACCCTCTTCCCCATCAGCACCAACTAGTACATTTTCGCATACTCTTTTTAGTCTCTTCTCTACAAGAACTCTTATTGGCTCCTCATCTTCGGCGTAGAGGATTGTTAAACCTTTTATTAGATTAGTGCTCATATTGCTCCTATTGTTTAAGGAAGTTTATCAATTAGCTCCTTGATTTTATCATAATAGTATTGATAGTCTATTTTTTCACCATTTTGTGATTTTATTTCACACTCTTTTGCAATTTTATTTACATGATCAAGCCCCATCATATATCCCATTGATCCAGCAATTTTATGTGAGTGCTTGCTAATCTCTTCCAGATTTCCTTCTTTTATTGCCTCTTTGAGATAGTGGAGTGATTCTGCTGTAGATTTTTTGAACACTTCAATAATCATAGTTGCATCATCCTCATCCATATCAAGTGAATTTGCCAAATCGCCAAGGACAAGTTTTGGCTTTCCATCAAAAGGAGTAGAATCTACATCTATCTTCATTGTGTGTTTTGAGATAGATTCAAAAAGCACCTTTTTATCAATTGGTTTTGAGACATAATCATCCATTCCAGCTTCCAAAAACTTCTCCCTATCACCTTTTAGCGAAAGAGCAGTAAGGGCGATGATAGGAGTGTACTTAAGCCCTCTCTCTTTTTCTATCTCTCTTATTCTTTTTACACTCTCTTTGCCATTTAGCCTAGGCATATTCTCATCCATCAAAATACAGTCATATTTATTTAGTTCAAAAAGCTCAATAGCTTCTATTCCATCTTGAGCAAAATCTACAATCATTCCACTTTTTGTAAGTATAATCTTAAGATAAGCCCTATTTGCCTCATTATCTTCTGCAGCTAGAATCTTTATATTTTTTAGGCTTTTTGTAGTTTCTTCATCAAGCTCTTTTGATTGTACTTGTGACTCTATTGGAGCAGTAGTAGAGGGCTCTGCTAAAATATATAGAGTAAATTCACTACCTACATTCTCTTGACTTTTTAAAGTAATATCTCCACCTAAAACTTTTGCTAAAGATTTTGATATACTAAGACCAAGCCCAGTGCCTCCAAATCTTTTTGTCACAGAGCTATCACTTTGTTCAAAAGGGTTAAAAATTCTCTCTAGCTTATCTTTTGACACTCCAATACCTTCATCTTTTACTCTAAAAATGAGGGTACTTTCACCACTATCATACTCTACATAGAAGTAGATATTTCTATTTTCAGGTGTAAATTTTATAGCATTACTCAAGAGGTTTGATAGGATTTGTTTGATTCTGAATATATCACTTATTAGATATTTTGGTATTGATGGAGAGAAGTGATACTCTATGTTTATATTTTTTTCTTTCGCTTTTGGCATAAAGAGATCAAGAACATGCTTTAGCTCCTCTAGCACCTCAAAAGGCTTCATATCAACATCTAGCATACCTTTTTCTATCTTTGCAAAATCCAAAATATCATTTATTGTTTTTAGTAATATGTTCCCGCTTTTGTATATTGTCTCAACATACTCTATCTCTTCTTGCTCTTTCACCTTATCCCTCAAAAGATCCACAAATCCCAAAATTGCATTTAGAGGGGTTCTAATCTCATGACTCATATTTGCCAAGAACTCCTCTTTTGCCCTTTTTGCAGCCTCTGCTTTATCCAAAGCCTTTTTTAGCTCGGTGATATCATGTCTTATAGAGATATATTCAGTAGTATTACCCTTAGTGTCAGTTATTGGGATGATAGTGCTATCTACATAATAGTCACTTCCATCTTTTGCAAGATTTCTAATAGTTCCATTCCAGATTTTTTGATGCTCAATGTACTGCCACAACTCCCTAAAGACCTCTTTTGGGGTGCTTGGGTGTCTTATAATATTATGAGGTTTGCCTATTAGCTCTTCTACCTCATAGCCTGTAATCTCACAAAACTTATCATTTATGTAAGTAATAATCCCTTTGGTGTCAGTTTTTGAGACTATAGAGGTTAGATCCACTGCCTTTTTGTATTGGTTTAGAAGGTTTAGTTTATCCTCTAAGATTTTGTAGTTTTGGACACTTCTTGCAGCGAAGTGTAAGGCATCCAAAAGATCGTTTAGATTGGATGAGTTGTAGATAAATTGAACGCTTCCTAGCCCAGACTCTCTTATGCACCTATCCGCTGATTGGGGCGAGACTATCAAAATAATAGGAATCTGAGAAGAGTGGGCTCTAATATTCTTTATAATATCACAAGATGTACCGTTCTCTATGTTTGCGATGATTATATCTATAAAGTTTGCATCTATAGAATCCTGCAAATTTTGAGCTATTTTCTCTATGATCTCTACATGATCTTTTATCGCAAGCTCTAGCCTCTTTATGAGTGAATCTTCTAAAGATTGCTCATCTCTTAATATGCAAATTTTGAGCTCTTTTAGTATCTCAATATCTATCTCTTTATCCATCTATTTTCCCAGATTATAATCTTTTTGAAACACTTTGTACCAGAAAAATATAAATAAGTATAAAATCTAAAGTATCTCTAAAGTCCAGCTGCTTTTACGCTCTCACTTTGAAAATGGGCAATGGAGGGGTCAACAATCTCATCAAAAAGTCCACCCTCCATAATCTCATTTAGTCTATAGAGTGTCAAGCCCACACGATGGTCTGTGATTCTATTTTGTGGGTAGTTGTAGGTTCTTATCCGCTCACTTCTATCACCACTTCCTACTTGTGACTTTCTAGTAGCAGAGTTTTGGCTAGTTTGCTCTGCTAGCTCTGCGTCATAGATTCTAGCCTTTAGTATTTTCATGGCTTTATCTTTGTTTTTGTGTTGAGACTTCTCATCTTGCATTGCTACTGAGATTCCAGTTGGGATATGTGTGATTCTTACTGCACTATCTGTAGTGTTTACAGACTGTCCACCATTTCCACCACTTCTATATACATCGATTTTCAAATCACTTGGGTTTATATCAACCTCAATATCATCTATCTCTGGCATTACTGCTACAGTTATTGCTGAGGTGTGAATTCTGCCTTGGGATTCTGTATCAGGAACTCTCTGAACTCTATGAGCACCGCCTTCGTATTTTAGCCTGCTATAGACATCAGCTCCTTTAATAAGTGCAATAACTTCTCTATATCCACCTGCACTATTTTCACTACTGCTCATAATCTCGACTTTCCAGCCCTTTAGCTCAGCATATCTACAGTAAGCCTTGAAAAGATCACCTACAAAGATTCCAGCTTCATCTCCACCAGTCCCAGCCCTAATCTCTACATAAATGTTTTTATTATCATTTGGGTCTTTTGGGATAAAAAGTAGCTTTATCTCCTCTTCTAGTTCCTCTCTTTTTGGCTCTAGGGTTTTTAGCTCTTCTCTAGCAAGATCGCCAAGTTCATTATCATCATAAAGTTCTTTGTTTTCAGAGATTTGTTTTAGCACATCTATATACTCTCTACCCTTTTCTACAAGGGGAGTGATGTCAGATTGCTCTTTGCTAAGGTCTGTCATTCTTTTGATATTGGTTGTAATATTTGGGTCTGAGAGGAGGGAGTTTATCTCCTCATATCTTTTTATAAAGGGTTCAATTTTAGATGCAAGCATTTATAAAGCTTTTATGTGGGTTATTAAATAAAATTATGCTTGCTTTTGTTCTTGAAGGTTTTTTACTTTGCTATATAGTCTGCTGACTTTTCTTGCTGCAGTATTTTTTTTCAAAATACCTTTACTTACAAATCTATGTAGATCTCTATTTGCAACCTTAAAAGCTTCTAAAGCTTTGTCCTCTTCACCACTAGTTACTGCTTCTAAAACAGCTTTAGAGACATTTTTGATTCTCGTTCTATACCATCTGTTTCTATCTGTTCTTTTTATGGTCTGTCTTATTCTTTTTTCTGCGGATTTATGATTTGCCATTGTATCTATTTATCCTTTTTAAAATTTTTTTGGGGTAGGATTCTACATTTTTAATTATTAAAATATGATAAAATCATTTATTTTAAAGGTAGTTTATGAATCTATTTGGTACTGATGGCGTTAGAGGAGAGGCGGGCAAGGATCTTAGTGCGCTAAAAGCTCTAAGGTTAGGACTTGCGGCTGGAATCTACTTTAGAAACCACTCTATTACAAATAAAATATTGGTAGGTAAAGATACTAGAAGAAGTGGTTACATGATAGAAAATGCCCTAGTTAGTGGGCTAACTGCGGTGGGCTACAATGTGATACAAGTAGGCCCAATGCCAACTCCTGCTATCTCTTTTTTGACCGAAGATATGAGATGTGATGCTGGAATAATGATAAGTGCCTCACACAATCCATTTTTTGATAATGGCATCAAATTTTTCAACAGAAATGGCTTCAAGCTTGATGAAGAGGCGGAGAGGGAGATTGAGAAGATTTATGAAAATAGTGAAATCATAGAAAACTCTCAAAAATGTGGGGTTGATATAGGTTCATCAAAGAGAATCGATGATGTCATAGGAAGATATATTGTCCATATAAAAAACTCTTTTCCAAAAGATTTGACACTTCAAAAGATGAGAATAGTTGTAGATGCGGCAAATGGAGCAGCATATAAGGTGGCTCCTGCTATATTTTTTGAGCTTGGTGCGGATTTGATAGTGATAAATGATGAGCCAAATGGACAAAATATCAATGAAAATTGTGGTGCAACCGAGCCTGCTGAACTGTGTGAGGCTGTTAAGAAGTATAGAGCAGATGTTGGTTTTGCTCTAGATGGTGATGCTGATAGACTTGTAGTTGTAGATGAGAGAGGTGTGCAAGTTGAGGGCGATAGAGTAATTGGTGCACTTGGATACCATCTACATAAAAACAGAAGGCTTAAAAATAGCGGAATATGTGCAACAATAATGAGCAATAAGGGATTAGAGGATTTTTTAAAAAAAGAGGGAATAGAGCTTTTTAGGGCAAATGTTGGCGATAAGTATGTTTTAGAGCTTATGCAAAAACATGATATCAATTTTGGTGGAGAGCAGAGTGGTCATATAATCTTTAGCGAATATGCCAAAAGTGGTGATGGACTAGTTAGTGCGTTGCAAGTCTTGGAGTATCTAAAAAGAAGTGGGAAAAAAGCAAGTGAAGCTTTTGGGATTTTTGAGCTCTATCCGCAATATCTTGAAAATCTAGTTGTAGCAAAGAAGATACCACTTGTTGAGATTGATGGGCTACAAAATGAACTAGAGAGATTGGAAAAAAGTGGTATTAGACAGCTTGTGAGATATTCTGGGACTGAAAATAAGTTACGAATCTTATTGGAGGGTAAAGATAGAAGAAATGTAGAAACAGAGATGGATTTTTTGCTATCTTTTTTTAAATCAAAACTTGCGTAGATATTACTCTTGAATAAAAAATATTATATACACTTTTTTGTAGCGATATCTCTAGTCTTTATATTTGATCAGATTATCAAATACATAATCTTGAGCGGTTTTAGGTGGGAGAGTAGCTGTATCTCCATAGTTTTGGTCTATAACAAGGGTGTAGCATTTTCGATGTTCTCTTTTTTGGGAGAATCACTCAAGTTTATCCAGCTTCTCTTGCTTTCTGGTATCATCGTTTACACGCTAGCAGTCAAAGATGTGCTACAGAGATTTGGGGCACCTCTTGGCATGGTGGTTGGTGCTGGTTTTGGTAATATTATTGATAGATTTATTCATAGTGGCGTGGTTGATTATGTCTATTGGCACTGCTACTTTGATTTTGCGATTTTCAACTTTGCTGATGCAATGATAAATGTTGCAATAGTTTGGATAATATATGTTAGTCTTAAGAAAAAATAAAACATTTTTGAGGTAGAATGTGCCCTCAAATTTTTTTAAAAATTAAAGGGCGGTCGCGTAGCTCAGGGGTAGAGCACTTCGTTGACATCGAAGTGGTCAGAGGTTCAAATCCTCTCGCGACCACCATGTTTGTCAAAAATCATAATAGAAATTGAGGTATTAGTGGATCCAATAGGTATCAAAAGCGGTGAAGAGATATTAGATATAGCGACAGCTGAAGAGCTAAGTATTGAGGGTGAGAAGATATATTTTGATAATAGTGAAGAGTCTTTGACTATTATTAGACACTCATGTGCTCATCTTCTAGCTCAAGCATTAAAAGATCTATATCCTGATGCCAAATTTTTTGTAGGTCCTGTGATTGAGGATGGTTTCTATTATGATTTTAGAGTAGGGGAAAGTCTAACTTTAGATGATCTTCCAAAGATTGAAAAGAGGATGAAAGAGCTTTCAAATAAAGGCTCAAAAATTGAGAAGTATGTTTTAAGTAGAGATGAAGGTGTTGAGAAGTTTAGAGAAGATGATTTAAAAATTGCAGTTATTAGCAAAATAGAGAGTGATGAACTCTCAATCTACAAGCAAGGCGACTTTGAAGATTTATGCCGTGGACCACATCTCCCACACACAAAAATGCTATCAAATTTTAAACTAACAAAAATATCTGGAGCATATCTTGGTGGCAAAGAGGGTGCTGAGATGCTCACTAGAATCTATGGTGTTGCATTTGCAGATAAAGATGCTCTTAAAGAGTATATCACAAGAATAGAAGAGGCAAAAAAGAGAGATCATAGAAAGATAGGTCATGATATCTCTTTGTTTAAATTTGATGAAGATATTGGCGGTGGACTTCCTCTTTGGCTTCCAAATGGTAGTAGGCTTAGGTCAAAGCTTGAAAATATACTCTATAAGGCTATGAGAAAAAGAGGATATGAGCCAGTTAGGGGTCCTGAGATTTTAAAATCACAAGCTTGGAAAATTAGCGGACACTACTACAACTACAAAGAGAATATGTACTTTACTCAAATTGATGATGAAGACAAAGAGCAGAGTAGCGAATATGGCATCAAGCCAATGAATTGTGTTGGGCACATAAAAATTTATCAAGATGCACTAAGAAGCTATAGAGACTTGCCTTTGAAGTTTTTTGAGTTTGGTGTGGTACATAGGCATGAGAAGAGTGGTGTTCTACATGGATTGCTAAGAGTTAGAGAGTTTACTCAAGATGATGCTCACATATTTTGCACAAAAGAGCAGGTAAAGGATGTCATTTTAGAGGTGATTGACCTAATTACTAAAATAATGGCTACATTTGGATTTAGCTTTGAGATGGAGCTATCCACAAAACCTGATAATGCTATAGGTGAAGATGCAATTTGGGAAGAGGCGACAAAAATAATAGAGAAGATTTTAAAAGATTCTGGACATCCTTTTGCTGTTGATGAGGGTGGTGGAGCTTTTTATGGACCAAAAATTGACTTTAAAATCACAGATGCAATAGGAAGAAAGTGGCAATGTGGTACTATACAGATTGATCTAAATCTACCCGAGAGATTTGATTTAGAGTATGTAGATGAAAACAACAATAGAGCTAGACCTATTATGATACATAGGGCAGCATTTGGCTCTTTTGAGCGGTTTATTGCTATTTTAATAGAGCACTATGCAGGTGAGTTTCCTTTTTTCATAGCACCAACTCAGATTATTATCATACCAATAGCGGCTCCTCATCAAGAGTATGCAAAAGAGTTGAAGTCTATGCTTATGGATTTAGATATTGATGTCGATATACTTGATAGAAATGAGTCTTTGAACAAAAGAGTTAGAAATGCAGAGAAACAAAAAGTGCCTATGATAGTTGTCATAGGAGATGCTGAAGTTGCTGAAAAGAGAGTTGCTATTAGAGATAGAAGAAAAAAAGAGCAGTACAACTTGAGCATAGATGAATTTAAAAATTTAATAAAGGAGAACATGAGTGAGGTTGGTTTTTGAATAAAAAAGATTCTGTAATCCTAAATGAGAATATAACATTTCCAGAGGTTAGATGTGTTGGTGATGATGGCACGCAATATGGTATTATCACTATCGATGAGGCTTTAAAAATTGCAAATGATGAGGGTGTAGATCTTGTGCTAATTGCAGATAATGCAAAGCCCCCTGTAGTTAAAGTAATGGACTACAACAAGTTCAAATATCAGCAAGATAAAAAGCAAAAAGAGGCAAAGAAAAAACAGAAACAAATAGAGGTAAAAGAGATAAAACTTTCATGCAAAATTGCACAAAATGATATAGATTATAAAGTGAAGCACGCTATAGAATTTTTGCAATCAGAGAAGCATGTAAAGTTTAGAGTCTTTTTAAAAGGTAGGGAGATTGCTGAACCAGAGGCTGGTATTGATGTATTAAACCGTGTGTGGGATATGGTGCAAGATTATGGCACAAAAGATAAAGAGCCTTCGCTAGAAGGAAGATATGTCAATATGATGGTACTACCAAAAAGAGATGATAAGAAAAAACACTAGCACATAGCTTAGTTGGGTTTTATTTAGGGTTTCAATTTATGAAAGGAGGAGAATAGTAATGCCAAAGATGAAAAGCGTCAAAGGTGCGGTTAAAAGATTTAAAATTAAAAAAAATAAAATCAAAAGAGGCTCAGCCTTTAAGAGTCATATTTTAACTAAAAAAGATCATAGAAGAATTGCAAGTTTAAATGCACCAAAGTATGTTCATAGTGCAAATATGGATTCTGTGAAATCTATGCTATGTAAGGCTTAAAAAAACAGTTTGCGAAATTAAATAAAATCGCTCATCCCCCTTGTGAGAGACCAAGGGAAAGTCACGAGATGACACCTAAAATTAAAAAGGTAAAGGAGATATCATGAGAGTTAAAACAGGTACCATAAGAAGAGCAAGACACAAAAAGATATTAAAATTAGCTAGAGGCTTTTATAGTGGTAGAAGAAAACATTTTAGAAAAGCAAAAGAGCAATTAGAGAGATCTTTAGTATATGCTTATAGAGATAGAAAAAATAGAAAAAGAGATTTTAGAAGATTGTGGATTACAAGAATCAACGCAGCTTGTAG
Source organism: Campylobacterales bacterium (assembly GCA_011390245.1). Lineage (GTDB taxonomy): Bacteria > Campylobacterota > Campylobacteria > Campylobacterales > JAABSR01 > JAABSR01. Next base: position 11,673 of record JAABSR010000015.1, on the reverse strand, counting down.
GCTAAATGGCATTAGCTATTCAAAATTTGTTCATGGATTAAAAGTTGCAAATATCGATCTAGATAGAAAGATATTAGCAGAAATGGCAGTAAGTCAGCCAGCAAACTTCACAAAAGTTGTGGAGAGTGCTAAAGCAGCTACTGCTTAAGTTTTTTACAAAGTAGGCACTTGCCTACTTTGAAGTTTAGTTTCTATCAATACAATTTAAATCTTCAAATGTTTTTTTGAGCCTCTCAACCATAGCCACCTGACCTTCTCTAAGCCATTTTCTAGGATCGTAGTACTTCTTATTTGGAGAATCTTCGCCCTCGGGATTTCCTATTTGAGCTTGTAGGTAGTCGTGGTATTTCGCCTCATATTTTCTTACTCCATCCCAAGCAGCCCATTGAGTATCAGTATCTATATTCATTTTGATTACACCATAGCTTATCGCTTCTCTTATATCTTTTAGTTCAGATCCGCTTCCACCATGAAATACAAAATTTACAGGCTTTTTGCCAGTTTTTAGCTTCTCTTCTATATATTTTTGAGAGTTATCTAATATCTTTGGAGTGAGTTTTACATTTCCTGGCTTATAAACACCATGAACATTTCCAAATGAGGCTGCTATTGTAAAATTTGGAGATACTGCAAGTAGTCTCTCATAAGCCATGCATACCTCTTCAGGTTGAGTGTATAGAAGTGAGTTATCTATTTCACTATTATCCACACCATCCTCTTCGCCTCCAGTTACGCCTAGTTCAATCTCTAGAGTCATGCCAATTTTGCTCATCCTCTCTAGATATTTTGCACAGATATCTAGATTTTCCTCTAGTGGCTCTTCACTTAGATCAAGCATGTGTGAACTAAAGAGAGGCTTTCCCTCTTTTTTGTAAAACTTCTCACCCTCATCTAACAATCCATCAATCCATGGAAGAAGTTTTTTTGCACAGTGATCTGTGTGCAAAATTACTGGCACATTATACTTTTCTGCTAAAAGGTGGACATGTTTAGCACCCAAAATTCCTCCAAGTATTGCTCCTTCTTGTCCGCTAGCTTCAAGACCTTTTCCTGCATAAAATGCTGCTCCACCATTTGAAAACTGTATGACAACAGGAGATTTTGCATTTGCAGCAGCCTCTAGTACTGCATTTACACTATCACTCCCTACACAATTTACAGCAGGTAGAGCAAACTCTTGCTCTTTTGCTAAATCAAACACCTTCTTTACATCTTCTCCGCTTATAACTCCAGCACTAACGATATCAAAAACTTTTGGCATATTAAGCTCCTTTTTCTCTAGTTATTTACTAAAAATCATACCTACAATATAGGAAATAAGAGATTACAAAATATCAGTAAGGCGTATCTATATTGTAACTCTTAGCCACTCAACAACAGATCTTATTCCAACACCACTTGCACCATAAGGGTTGTAGCCCCACTCTTTTTCTACAAAAGCAGGGCCAGCAATATCTAAATGAAGCCACCTATCTCTATTTTTCTCCTCAATAAAATTGCTCAAAAATAATCCAGCGCTTAATGCTCCACCATACCTTGTATTTGAGATATTGCTCATATCAGCTATTTCACTTTTTAGAAGTTTTTCTAGGTATCTATTGAAATGTAGCTCATTTGAGAGCTCACCAGAACAATTTGATGCCTCAAACATTGAGTTTTTTAGCTCTTTGCTATGCCCCATGATTCCGAAAGTATATTCGCCTAAAGCTACAACACAAGCCCCAGTAAGCGTTGCTATATCTATAATATAATCAGGATTGAGCTCTTGTGCATAACATAAACAGTCAGCTAAAACCAATCTACCCTCAGCATCAGTATTTTTCACCTCTATGGTTTTTCCATTTTTTGCTACCAAAACATCATCTGGCTTGTAGGCATTTCCTCCTATCATATTTTCAGCAGCTCCAACTATAGCATGTAGCTCTATAGGAAGTCCAAGCTCGCTTATGGCCTTGATAATACCCAAAACTGTACAAGCACCACCCTTATCTGCTTTCATCGTTGCCATATATTCACTAGGCTTTAGCGATAATCCTCCACTATCATAAGTTAGCCCTTTGCCAACAAGTGCCACTTTTATTTTTGGATTTTCACCTTTATATGTCAAATGGATAAATCTTGGAGGATGTACTGATGCTCTAGAGACTGCTAGAAAAGCACCCATCTTCTGCTCCTCTAGGAACTTTTCATCCCCTATTTTGCACTCTAGATTGTTGCTAGTTGCTAGATTCTGAGCAATTTCTGCAATTTTTATTGGAGTGGCATCATCTGGGGGTGTATTTACGATATCTCTAGTGAAGTTTATAGAGTTTGCTATAATCTCACCCTCTTTTAGTGAAGCAAGGGCACTATCTTTATCTATCTCGCCGACATCATACTCCTCTAGAGAGATTATCACTTTCTCTATTGTTTTACTGTTTTTTTTGTTTTTATATCTATCAAACTCATAATCTCCTAAGATCATTCCCTCACAAATTGCTCTAAAATTTATAGCATCACCAGTGTATGAGCCAATTTTAAGAGTTTTGATATTTAGTTTTTTTAATATTTTTATAGCTTTAGCACTAGCAAGCCTTATATCTTCGTGATCAAAACTTCTTGTAGCTATGTAGATTCTTCTCTTTTCAAAAAGATTTGCCACCTCATCAGCCTCTGCCTCAAACTTTAGAAGTTCTAGCTCATCTTTATGGCTTATCCATCTATGCTCTTTTGAGCCCTTTTTTATAAAAACAATAGAGTAATCTGCCTCAATCTCTTCTAAATTCTTGCTATCTATCTCAAATATCATATATCTCCCTTTTTAGTCAAATTTTAGAAGCTCTTTTGCTTGTATCATATCTTTATCCCCACGACCAGAGAGATTTACTACTACTATCTTATTTTCTGCCCTTTTGCCCATCTTTTTTAGATATGCTATTGCATGAGCTGATTCAAATGCTGGGATAATCCCCTCTCTTTGGGAGAGCCAAGTAAAAGCATCTAGTGCCTCTTTGTCAGTGATACTCTCATACTCTACAACTTTATTATCATAAAGATATGAGTGCTCAGGTCCAATCCCAGGATAGTCAAGTCCAGCAGAAAATGAGTATGCCTCTTTGATTTGACCATTGTCATCTTGCAAAAGATAACTCATCTGCCCATGTAAAACACCAGGTTTTCCCATCTTCAAAGAGGAGCCATGTTTATTAGTATCAATCCCCAGACCTCCTGCTTCAATCCCAATACATTTAGTCTCACTATCATCTAAAAAGCTATTGAAAATTCCCATAGCATTACTTCCACCACCAATACAAGCGATCACAAAATCTGGTAATCTACCCTCTTTTTCTAACATTTGTCTTTTTGTTTCAAAGCCTATTACACCTTGAAAATCTCTAACCATCATAGGATATGGATGAGGACCTGCGACTGTTCCTATGACATAAAATGTATCCCTTGCATTGCTTACCCAGTGCCTTATGGCATCATTCATCGCATCTTTTAGTGTTTTTGAGCCGCTGCTAACTGATCTCACTTTTGCACCCAAAAGCTTCATGCGAAACACATTTAGCTCTTGCCTCTTTACATCTTTCTCACCCATAAATATCTCACACTCTAGACCCAAAAGTGCAGCAATTGTTGCAGTTGCTACCCCATGTTGCCCAGCACCAGTTTCTGCTATAACCTTCTCTTTTCCAAGTTTTTTGGCTATCAATCCTTGTACAATGGTGTTGTTTATTTTGTGTGCCCCAGTATGGTTTAAATCCTCTCTTTTTAGGTATATTTTTGCACCAATCTCTTCACTTAAATTTTTTGCGAGGTAAAGTGGCGAGGGACGACCTACATACTCTTTGAAGTAGTAATCCACCTCTTCCCAAAACTCCTTGTCAAATCGTAACTTTTTATATTGAGATTCTACATCTAATAGTATTGGCATAAGAGTTTCAGGAACATATCTTCCACCAAATATGCCAAAATGCCCATTTTCATCTGGATCAAATCTAGTTGCTTTAGGAATATAAATCATATATCTAATACCGAGTATGTATTTGTAATAGATTCTACTTTTTTTACACCCTCAAGAAAAGATAGATTTATCAAAAAGCAGGCTTCAACACATTTTGCATTTGTTTGATTGATAAGTTTCACAGCAGCTTCTGCTGTCCCCCCAGTGGCTATTAGATCATCTATTAGCAAAACCCTTGAGCCCTCTTTCCCTCTAAAAGCGTCAATATGAACCTCAATCTCATCAACCCCGTACTCTAGAGAGTATTTTTCCGCTATTGTTGTGTATGGAAGCTTCCCTTTTTTTCTAATTGGCACAAATCCAACACCTAACATATTTGCAAGTGTCGCACCAAATATAAACCCTCTACTCTCAATTCCTGCAACAAAATCTAAGTCATACTCCTCATATTTTGCCTTGAGGTGGTCCATCAAAAGCTTGTATGCTGAGCTATTGTTTAGCAGGGTGGTTATATCTTTGAAGATGATTCCTTTTTTAGGAAAATCTTCGACATCTCTTATGGATTCTAGAAGTGTAGTTCTTTGCTCATTTGTGAGTGATTTCATCAAAATCCTTCCAATAAATTTAGATTTTAAGCATATTTTACAAAAAAGCTTATTAGTTCTTACATGTTAACGCAAAAAGATTAATTTACCTCATTTACTGTAGAATCTTAAGAATAGATAGTAAAGGGTAGATTATTGAAATATTTTAAGATAAAAAAAGGTTTTCTTACATTTTTTGGAGTTGGTCTAATAAAAGCTGCTCCTGGTACTTTTGGCTCACTAGCTGCTATTCCATTTGGTTATTTAGTTTTAGAGTATTTTCACCCCTCAAATCTTATTTTTTTGGCGGCTTTAATTGCTGTTATCTCTATAAAAATTATTGATGAATATGAGAAAGAGGTAGGAGTACATGATAGCAAAGAGATCGTAATTGATGAGGTTGTAGGCCAGTGGATTGCAATGGCTTTAGCTGGAAGTACGATTTTAGGTATTGTTTTGTCATTTATTTTTTTTAGAATCTTTGATATCTGGAAGCCCTCTTTTATTGGAAAAATAGATAGAGAAATGAGTGGTGGGAAGGGTGTAGTGCTAGATGATGTTCTTGCTGGAGTCTTTGGAGGTATTGCCGCAGCAGCTTCTGTAGCAGTGATTTTAAAATTTATTTAAAGGTTAAGAAGTGAAATATATTACAAAAGAGACGAGTAAACTTATAAAAGAGAGTAACCTACAGATAAAAAATTTAGGCGAACTAAAATATCCATCTCCAATATCATTTAACCTATACGAAGATGATGAGAAGATTGGATTTTTTGATAGCGATGATAGGGTGGTCTCTATAATAGATACAAAAAATATTATTGATGACTTTGAAAAGGTAGCAGATCTTCCCTCTTTTGAAAAGGCGGGACCTAGGGAGCATGTTTACTTCAAGCCAGGTGGCACTTGTTGTGCTATAGTCACTTGTGGTGGCTTGTGTCCAGGTATAAATGCTGTTGTTAGATCTTTGGTGATGATGAATTGGCACAGATATGGAAATAGAAAAATATATGGCATAAGGTATGGCTACAATGGACTTTCAACAAGTGAGAAAATTGAACCAATTGAGCTAAATCCTGATATTGTTAGAGACATAGGGCATGAGGGTGGAACATTTTTAGGCTCATCTCGTGGAGCTCCTAGTGCTACTATGATGGTGGATAGATTAGAGGAGTTAGGTGTTGATGTATTGTATGTTATTGGTGGAGATGGCACACAAAGAGGTGCCCTTGCTATCATTGAAGAGATAGAGGAGAGAGGGCTAAAAATTGGCGTAGTTGGTATCCCAAAAACTATAGATAATGATATAGAGGTTATTGATAAATCTTTTGGCTTTGAGAGTGCATTTTCTAAAGCTTGTGAAGCGATATATTCAGGATTTGTAGAGGCAAAAGGTGCACCAAATGGTATAGCAATAGTTAAGGTTATGGGAAGAGATAGTGGTTTTATTGCTGCAAGGGCTACTGTTGCTACAAATAATGTAAATTTCTGTTTAGTGCCTGAGATAGATTTTGATATTGAGGGAAGAAATGGCATTTTAGTTCATATCGAAGAGCGATTAAAGAGGAGAGGGAGTTGCGTTATTTTGGTAGCTGAGGGTGCTGGACAAAAGTTTTTTGAAAATGAAGAGAATCTTGATGCATCTGGAAATAAAAAGCTAAGCGATATTGGCGTATTTCTAAAAGAAAAAATAGATGAGCACTTCAAAAAAAGAGGAATCGGAACTGTCATAAAGTATATAGACCCTAGCTACATCATAAGAAGTTGTCCACCAACTCCTAGTGATATGTATTTTTGCTCCCAACTAGCACAGATGGCAGTACACGCAGCGATGGCTGGAAAAAGTGGGATGGTTGTAGGTCTAGTGCATAACAAATATGTTCATATACCAATGGAGCTTGCAACACTACAAAGAAAGAGGATAAATCCTCACTCCCAACTTTGGCACTCAGTACTAGAAGCGACAGGTCAGTCTATCTTTATGAAAAATAGCTGCGATGTAGTGTAGCCTTTTTGTTGCCAACTGTTTACTCAGTTTTTACCATTTGTTTGTGAAGAATCTATATAATTTTTATAAAACATAACTAGGGTTTTTTTATGTTAAAAATTTTGATGATAGAAGATGATGTTGAGATGGCTGAAATCATTACAGAGTTTCTTGTAAGACACAATATAGAGGTTAAAAATTATGAGTGCCCAGAGGTTGGACTTAGTGCACTAAATATCGATAAATATGATCTTATTATTTTAGATCTATCTTTGCCAAATATTGATGGCTTGGAGGTTTGCAGACTTATTAGGGAGAGGTCAGACTTGCCAATTATTATCTCCTCTGCAAGATCAGATATCACTGATAAAGTAGCATGTTTTTCTCTTGGTGCTGATGACTATCTTCCAAAACCTTATGATAGCAAAGAACTTTTGCTAAGAATCCACTCTGTCACAAAAAGATACAAAAAAGAGCAACCCCTAGATCTAAAAACTTCTATATTTGAGTGTGATGTAGAGAGACATGAGATTAGAAAAAATGGCAAACTTATAAATCTTACAAATGCTGAGTTTGAGATAATGGCTTATTTTATCAAAAGAGCAGGTTTTGCAATATGCAGAGAAGAGATTCTTACAAATATCAAATCAATAAACTATGAAAGCTCACTAAAGAGTGTAGATGTTTTGGTTGGGAGATTGAGAGCAAAAATAGAAGATGATGCAAAAAATCCAAAATACATAGTATCTCTTAGAGGTATTGGATATAAGCTTGTAAATGAGTAGGGGTGATATGTTTTCTGAAATAACAATATCGTTTATATTTTTATTGGTGGCTGTAAATTCACTTATGTTTTTAAACTTTCAAGATGGGAGTATGATTTTTGTTATTTTGATAAATATATCTATAGTTACCTTTTTTATCTATATTTTGAGAAAAATATCTCCACTTGAAATCGCTGTAAAAAAAGTTGCAGATATATCTAGGGATTTTTTAGAGCTGCCAAATACAAAAGAGAATAATAAAGAATTTACACAAAATGAACTCAATCTTCTAGCTACAAAAATAGAATCACTACAAGAATCTAGGAAGATATTTCTTAGAAACATAATGCATGAACTAAAAACTCCTATCGCAAAAGGAAAAATAAGTAGCGATCTATTGGAGCCAAGCACAAATAGGGATAGAATAAAAAGAGCTTTTTCTAGGCTAGAGTACATAATAGGTGAATTTGCAAAAATAGAGAGAGTTATCTCAGGCACGCATGAGCTAGATATAAGACGCTATAGTGCAGTAGAATTGGTCAAAAATAGTATAGATTTATTGATGCTTGAAGATAGGGAGATAGATATTGAGCTAAATGATGAGGTCTATTTGGATGTAGATTTTGAGTGCATCTCTATTGCTTTGAAGCATATTTTGGAGTACGCACTAAAATCTGGTGAAAATAGAGTAAAGGTGTTGATAAAAAAAGATAGGATTGCTATTTTGTCTCATAGCTATAAATTAGAAAATTTTCCACTTGAGAAAATAGAGAGCAAAAAACATCAAAATATCTCTGATATTGTGGAGCTAGGATTATATACTGCAAAAAAAATCATAGAAAAGCACAATTTTAAAATAGAATATGAGCAGATAGAGGGTGTTAATATATTTGAGATAGCTTTTGTTGCTTTATTGGCAAAGGAGAGGGAGTGAAGGTTTTTACATCTGCTTTTAGAGCTTTTTTTGTATCTGCACTCTTTTCATGCTCTCTCTTTTCTGCCCAGCTAAGTGATGCACTAAGAGTTGATGGATATGCAAATTTTCACCTTGAAGACTCATCTAGAAGTGATACCAATGAAGATTCTATTTATGCTAGTGGAGGATTGCAAGCTAGGTATAAATTCAATGAGAGATTTTCTGCAACTGGGCAGGTTTTTGCACAAGAGAAAGATGATTATGAGCCTTCTATAAAGTGGCTATATGCTGATTGGTATTTGGGTAGCGATATTATTCTTAGGGCGGGAAGGTTTCAGTTTCCAGTATTTAGAACTTTAGAGAGTGGATACATAGGATATACAACAACATGGAGTAAGAATCCACTCAAAACTTATGGTGTAAGTGGGTATGACCATTTTGATGGCGGTGAGTTGCTTTATAGGTATTTTTATAGCGATTATGAGTTTTCACTTCAGCTCTCCTATGGAGCAAGCAAAGATAGGCTTCCACCCTCTCAAGATGGTAACTTTATGGAGGTTAGCACAAGCTCATTGGCTGGTTTGACGCTCAAAGTCAATAGCGATCTATTTTGGTTAAATTTTGGCTATCTACAGGCAAAAACAGATGCGATTGATATGCAAAAAAATGGGGTGAGTGTAGATAGAGATAAGATTGATTTTTATATGATAGCACTTGAGGGTGGAGTTGAGTATGAGAACTTCTACTTAAAATCTGGATTGGTAGATGGTCATCTATCCAAAATACTACCTGATGAGTTTAGATTCTATACATCTATAGAGTACAGCTACTATGATTTTACTCCATATATTTTTTATGCACATGAAAACCTAACTTACAAACTCTCTACAAGACCAACAAACAGTAGTGCAGATAGTCAAAATCAGCCCCCTCCGCCACTTGCTCCAAAAAGAGATAGGGAGGTTGAAAAAAAGCTTGATACCTACTCGATTGGTTTGAGATATGATATAGCTCTTGGTATTGCACTAAAAGCTAGCTACTCCTATGAGGTGCTTGAAGATAGAACTCTGAATTCACAAAATGGTCTCTATGAGACTAAAAAAAATAGAAATAACAGACTAATGGCAGTAATCAATGTGGTTTTTTAGAGCTATATTTTGTGTTATCCCACTTTTTGCTAGTAGCGAAATATCTGTGATAGTCTCAAAAAAAGCTCAAATTTCTACTATTAGCACAAATGATATCTCAAAGATATTTCTCTCAAAAACAAAAAGATTGCCAAATGGTGAAATTGCTCAAACTGTTGAGCTTGATGATGAGAATGTAAAAAGTGAATTCTATCAACAGATAAGCAAAAAAAATCAAAAACAACTAAGAGCTTATTGGGCTACAATGATATTCACTGGCAAAGGTCAGCCACCAAAAAGTATAAATAGCATAGAGGAGCTTTACAGGTATCTAGAGCAAAATCAAAATGCAATATCTTATGTCGATTCTAGCTTTGTAGATAGCACTAAAATTAAAGTGCTCTATGTAATAAAGTGAGCGTAGAATGACCATTTTTTATAAGATGCTAATAGCCCCACTCTCAGGTGTTTTGATATTTGTCGCATCACTTCTCTATTTGCATTCACAAAATATGGATATAAAAGATAATCTAAATGCTATAAAAGAGATATCATTTCCAGCTTTGGAGTTAGCAAATAAAAATATCTCACATCTAGAATCTATATCAAAATATCTAAAAGATGCAGTAGTTGCAAATGAGAAAACTTGGATTGAGGAGAGTGCCTCTTTAAATGAAGCAGTAGAGATAAACCTAAAAAAGCTAGAGGAGCTTTTAGGTGAAAAAGAGAGCATAGAGAGCACAAAAAAGGCATACAAAGAGTACTATACAACCACAACAAGACTTTCAAGAGTGATGATAGATGGAGAAGATAAAGAGGAGATTTCAAGGCTAATAGATCAATCTTTGAAATACTACAGTAGAGTTCAAAGCGAGTTTGAAAACTTAAGAGATGCACAAAAAAGAGCTTATGAGGAAATGGTAAAGAAGACATCTTCTAAGATGGATACTATACTGCTTGTCGGTGCTTTGGTGGGTTTTTTGGCAACTATTTTGATTGTTTTGATTACATTTTTTATATCACTAAAAACTAGAAAATCACTAAACTTAGTCCTTTTATCTATGAAAAATATTACAGAGGGTAAGCCTGATTTTAAGAGTAGGATTGAGAAAAATAGTGATGATGAGATTGGGGAGTTTGTGGAGTATTTTAATCTTTTTACTCAAAAACTCCAAAAAGATTACAAAAACTTAGAGGTTGCAAAATTTGAGGCAGAAGATAGCTATGCAAAGCTTGTAAAAACACAAAAGAAGTTGATAGAGACTGAAAAAATGGCATCTCTTGGAAGTTTGGTAGCTGGTGTGGCACATGAAATAAATACACCAATAGGTACAGCTTATACTACTGCTTCACACTTGGAGGGGATTTTCAAAAGTGCGACAGATAGTAAGGGTGTGATTGATGAGGGGAAAAAAGAGCTTTTGATTTCAAAAACACTAAAGGGATTTCCTCTTATTTTGAGCAACCTAAAAAGAGCATCTGAGTTGATAAAATCCTTCAAAAGAGTTTCAGTAGATCAGCATGTAGATGAGCTAAAAGAGATAGATATCAAAGAGTACATAGAGGATGTCGCTAATTCACTAAAATTTGAGTACTCAAAAAAGGGATATACACTAAAAATTTTCTCAAAAGAGAGACTGATTATAAAGACCTATCCAGGAGCTATTGCTCAAATTATCACAAATCTTGTCATGAACTCAATAAAACATGGTTTTAAAAACAGAGATAGAGGTGATATGATAATTGAACTAGAGAAGGTTGATGAGTCTATAAAGATAGTCTATAAAGATAATGGGTGTGGCATAAAGAAGGAGAATCTAAGTAGAGTATTTGATCCATTTTTTACCACAGATAAACAAGATGGTAGTGGACTTGGAATGAATGTGTTATATAATCTTGTAACACAAAAGCTCAATGGTAGCGTCTCCTTAAGGAGTGAGATAGAAGATGGAGTGAGAGTTGAAATTGAGATCCCATTCCGATGAAGCTATAGAGAAGGAGTTTGGATGATAGTAAATCAAAAAGATTTTGAGGCTTTAGATATTAGATCTTGGAAAATATTGGTTGTTGATGATGATGAGGGTGTCATTGAGTACACATCTTTTGTGCTTGAAGACCTAAAAATTGCTGCGATTCCTTTTGAGTTTCTAGAGGCAAAGTCTATGGCAGAGGCAAAAAAGATTTTGTCTTCAAATAGTGATATAGCATTGGCTTTAGTAGATGTTGTGATGGAGAGCAATGAGGCTGGATTGGAGCTTGTTGAATACATCAGGGATGAGCTAGAAAATCAAAACATTAGAATACTTCTAAGAACTGGTCAACCAGGTTATGCTCCAGAAAATGAGATAGTTC
>JAABSR010000161.1 GCA_011390245.1 Campylobacterales bacterium | reverse complement strand
CCATGATAGATACCTATGAAAAATGCTAACGACATTGTGACAAGAAGTAGTGATTTGCCAATATCACAACCTTTTATGCTTTTTATAGCTATAAAAAGGCTTAAAAGTATAAAGGCTACCTGAATAAAACCACCCCAAGAGAGTATAGAAGTAGGATTAATAGAGATCATCATCATGATGCCATTAAATGGTCTTCCAATCTCTAGAAATTGGATTATCTATAGACTGTCAAGAGATAAAAATATGGATGTATAACCATTGGCTACATATATTTTTTTATAACATTTTCTATTTCATCAATTTTGGGGGTTTTATTGTAAATCTCCAATTTTCCATTTATCAAAATAGCACTCTTGCCAACTATTCCCATCTCCATCATCTTATCGCTATCGCAAATCTTTCTAATATGAGCTAAAGCTCCTAAGTTTGCTAAAGAGTACTCTATATCTTTGTTGATCTTATCAGCCAAAGAGGCATCTTCACATAAAATATCAATTTGCATATCTCTTCCTTTATCCTAGTGCACAACCATCATTGCTACAAAATCTCTCCTGCATTCCATCACTATCGCCAAAAAGACTCCAATCAATTGAGGGTATAGATTTCACTCTTTTTTCATACTCCTCTTTGCTTATTCCCTCATAAGGCATCTGTTTATAGCTCCCATTTTCACTATGAGGAAGCATAGATACACTTTTTATTACAGGAGCAAATTGAGCTAACATATATTCTACTTGTTCGCCCTCTCTCTCTTTATCAAAGTAAACAGTGCAAGAGACCATATTATCACTCCACTCCCTTTGTAACATAGAGAGAAAAGCAAACTGCTCCCATGCACTAACAGATGTTGCTTCTCTTGTTTTGCCCTGATCTATTGGAAATTCAAAAACAGTAGTATTGTCACTATAGCTATCTTTTTCATTTGGTATTCCAGCTTTTTTTAGCACATTGCATATTGGCGCATCATTGCCAACCCTCATCCTTCTTATTGCATATTTGAAGGTAGGAAAATGCATACCACTACTCACACCAGCAAGCTGACTTATAGTCCCACTTGGTTTTACGGTGCTTACTCTTATAGATTCTGGCACTCCAGCTTCAGCAGCAAAACTTTTATTTGTAGCTCTTACTATTTTGTAACCCTTTCTTAGTCTTTTTGTAAGTTCTGTAGCACCTAGTTCATCAAGCATATCTGCAATACCAGATAGCGAGATTCCAATCCTTCGATTGCGAGCTATAATCTTATTTGTCTCACCTCTATGAGTTGGCAGTAGCGAAACAGTAGAGGCATAAAATGTTGCGTACTCCAAAGCTTCATAAAACTGCTCTTCACTTTCACATTTTGTAGGAAAAACCTCTGCTAAATTACAAAGCTCATAAGATTCTAAGGGGATTTCGCTACAAGGATTTGCAAGCCAAGCACTGTCTTCTTCACCTTCTCTGCCTATTGGTTCATTTCTGCCAAATCTACCATATCTTTGGACATTGAGAAGATTTTGGATGCCTGGTTCTCCGTTGTTTACGATTCTTTTTGCTACTTTTGGAAGCTTATTGAAGTCTTCACTCTTTTTGAGCACAACAGTATTGTTGCTCATCCAAAATATCTCGCTTCTCTCTGGATATTTCTCTAAATCTTTTAAATCCATAAATGTCTCATCTTCTACATCACCTAGTGCAATTTCAGCACTTCTTCTGACATTTCCAGCTACCACACAAGCACCAATAGCATTGAAAATATCTGCTACTGTTCTTGTTTTGTCATATTTTTTCATACAGTAATCATCAAGATACTTCTCTACCCTTTTATGAAGCTGCATAAGGGGTTCGTATCCACTAGCACTTCCTCCAAAGCCTTTGATCGGTACTCCCGCAGGACGGATAAGCTCATAATCAAAAAGAGGAAATTTTCCACCATTTGTATAAGATTCTATAAGAAGCCTAAGGGATTTTACCCACCCCTCACGACTATCTTCTATAGTATATTTTATAGTATCCTTTTTATTTGGGCTAGTTGCTACTCCCTCCCATGCGGTATTAAAACCTACACCAACTCCACACATTAGCATATCCATCGCCCAATCAGCTGACCTAGCTAGATTTGTAGTATCTACAGCTCCACAGTTATTGAGTGCTGCGCTTCCTCTAGAGTAAACATATTCAGTGCCCATCGCCCAAAGCCCTCGACCAGGAGGCAACATTCTCATATAAAATATATGCATTGAGAGTTTTTTTGCATACTCCTGCCAGTAGATTTCATTCCACTCTAGGCCATGCTTTAAGTACCAGTCTTTGCGAATAGACATAACTCCTTCAGTTACACGGATGACAACATCACTCCAGTGCTCTTGAGTGTTATCTTTTCTCACCCTTGAATATGTCCTATAAAAGACTGCTTCACCAAAGCCGTTAAATCCAAACTCAGGCTTTAGGGTGGCTAACTCTTTTTTTATATCCGTATTTAATGTAAATCTAAAAGTAACAAATTCCCTTTTTACATCATTGGTGTTTATATCAATATTTCCAAAAAGAGAGTTGGCAACTGATATAGATGTCTCTATTTCGCTCATGTAAAGTTTCCTTGCTTGTGGTTTAATCTAGAGGCTTCTTTGTCTAAAATTATGAGAAAGGAGCAATATCCATGCCAATAAATTAGAGCAAAGCAAAACCAATCATAGGGGAGATGCTTAGCGTAAATTTAAAACACATATAATGTATGCGAATTCTATTAGAAACTATTTTAAAAGGTCATAATCTTAAAAGAGGAGCAAAAAATAGGAATTTTTTAAACTTCGCCAAAAGAATTTCCAAAAACCTCTGAGATTTAAGTAAGGTTTAAGAAACTCTTTTGTAGAATTCCGTCCCTTGATTGA
>JAABSR010000160.1 GCA_011390245.1 Campylobacterales bacterium | reverse complement strand
AAAAAGCTTGTGTTGATTTTTTTTGAGTACTTCATCTTTTTTGAATCCTAGCATATCTAAAGCTCTTTGATTTATCCAGACACATCTACCTCTATGATCTACGCTATAGATTCCCTCAGCAATATTATCTAGCATAACCTCAAAGAAGTTTTTTTTGAGTTGGATAAAGATATATGAAAGAAGAAGAAGCAAAAAAATAGAGATGACTATTAATACATCTCCCCAGTATAGCTTCCAGAGATAGCCTATATCTTCTTTGTTTTGAGCAAACACAAATACTGAAAGTAAAAAAAAGAGAAAGACTATTTTTTTCATAAAAAAAGTATTAGATTGTAGATAGTGGTACTCCTATCTCAAAACACGCCCAGTTTTTGTGGTTGTAAGCTTTTATCTCCCCATTGAGATGTTCTGTGATGATTTTTTTTGATATTTGAAGACCGATGCCTGTGCCTTTGTCGCCTTTTGTTGTCACATAGGATTCAAAAAGTTTATCTGGCAGCAGCTCCTCTGGAATCCCACCACCATTGTCACAAAATTTGAGATAACCTATACCATCTTTTTGGTAGATAGATATCTCTATTTTTTTCTCTTCTTGGTCGTTTGCAAATTGATCTTTTGAATTTTTGAAAAGATTTAGCAAAACCTGCTTGAACTCATTTTCTACACCATATATAGAAACATCTTCACTCTGCTTGAACTCTATTTTTATATCACTTATTTTAAATTGATACTCCATGATTTTGATAGTAGAATCCACACTCCCTCTGATAGTGAAAGCTTTTTTTACTTTGCTAGGAGAGGTGAAGTTATTGAAGTCATTTACTGTTTGATTCATAAATTGTGTCTGATCAATAATCTTATGGCAATACTCTATAGCTTTATCTAAATCCTCATCATACTCAATAATATCCACAACTCCATCTGAGAGCATAGATATAGTGTTTAAAGGTTGCTTCCACTGGTGAGCTATGGCACTTATCATCTCTCCAAGCTCTGCGAGTTTGGTTTGATGAAGCAATATTGCCTCTTGTGCCCTTTTTTGATCTTCAATCTTCATCCTAGAGTTTATCTCTTGCTCAACTTGAGACATCAAAGCTTGGTTGAAATCCTTTAGCAGTTCCTCTTGTTCGTATAGTCTTATTTGGATTGCAACTCTAGCTAAAACAATAGAATCGACAAAAGGCTTTTTGATATAATCTACTCCACCCACTTTAAATCCCATCTCTTCATCGCTACTATCGACCCTGCTTGTTACAAATATTATAGGTATATCTTCATACTCTCTATATCTTTTTAGGGTTTTGCAGACCTCAAATCCACTCATCTCTGGCATCTGAATATCTAGAAGTATCAAAGAGGGCTTGGATTCTTTGACTATATCAATAGCTTTTTTGCCACTTGTGGAGACTTTGATCTCATAAGAATCTTTGAGGATATTGGCTAGCATCTCTATGCTAATAGGGTCATCATCGACTATCAAAATGGTGTTTTTACTATCTATTGTAAACATCACAAAGCCTTAACAAAAATCCCTAAAGTAGAGACTTATCTATCAGTTTGTATATATTGTACATTATTGTATATTAAAATGTTAAAAGCCTAAAGATACTTCAAGACCTCTTTTAAGTTTTTCTCTTCTATGATAATATTTGCTCTCTCATTTAGGTATGGCTTTGCACAAAATGCAACTTTTTTTGAAGCATAAGGAAACATCGAAGCATCATTTGCCCCATCGCCAACAGCTATAGTATTTTCTACACTAACTCTCAAAAGATTTTGAATCCTAGCAAGCATCTCACCTTTGCTATATCCAAACATCATTTCTCCTCCAACTTCACCACTAAGCACGCCATCTTCTGAGTGCAAAATATTGCTAAAATCTGCATCAAATCCCAAATCCTCTCTAGCAACTCTTGTAGCATTCCAAAATCCACCGCTGAAGCAGACAACTCTATAGTCTCTCCTCTTTAGCTCTTCTATAGTCTCTTTTGCACCATCTATGTATGGTAGATTTTTGCAAATCTCATCTACTCTAGAAACGCTCATCCCCTTAAGTAGAGCAACTCTTCTTTTTAGAGATTGGTAAAAATCAAGCTCTCCACTCATAGCTCTTTTGGTTATCTCTGCGACCTCATCTTCTATGCCAAAATCTTTTGCCAAAAAGTCAATAGTCTCTCCATCCATCAGCGTGCTATCAAAATCAAATACTGCTAAATTCATATAATAAGTCCTTGTTTGTATGGTGTGACATAGCTCATTAAAAGCAACTATTTATTCAGGGATTCTAGTCTGGCAACAAATCTTTCAGTAGTGAAACTTGCATTAAATTATTATAATTTCATAATCTTTTAAAACAATAAATATCTTTTTAGTTCTCTATTTTTAGGTTTATAGTCTTTAGTATTTCGCCTAGATTTGCCTCTTTTTAACTAAATTATTTTATCATTTTTTCTTTTGTATGTTGCTTTTATTTGGTTTTTTGTGATATGCCTAAGTGTGTTTCCTACTATTTTTCCATTTCCTATCTCTGTTTGTCAAAAAAAGATTTACATTATTTTGTTATAATCTGCACTACAAATGTATATACAAAAAAGGAGATGTTTTGAAACAAGCTATAAATATAAGACTAGAAAAAGATATGCTAAACTCCATTGATGAGTATGCTAAAGAGCTTGATAAGAGCAGAACATCTATAGTTGAAAAAGCTATTGAGATGTACTTTGATAAACTTGATGAGATGATAGCTGATAAGAGGATAGACAGTCTAAAAGCAGGGAAAAGTGATGTAGTCCCGCTAGAGGAAGTCTTCAAAAAAGCTGGCATAGGTGTATAAGGTTGGCTTTGACAAAGAGGCTCAAAAGGAGTTTCTAAGTCTAGATACAAAAGCTAGAGAGCT
>JAABSR010000159.1 GCA_011390245.1 Campylobacterales bacterium | reverse complement strand
CCGTAAAGTGGACAAATAACGCTACCGCTACGGCAAAAGTTGCGATTATGGCAGAAACTATCGTCAAGCTACTCATCTTTGGCTCCTTTATTTGTTAGATATATCCCTGCGACTACTATCACGATGCCTATTGCTACGGGTGCTATTTCAAACTTACCGTTTGTAACAAGCGGCGTCAAAATAGCTATCGCAAAAACTATCTTTGCTAAATCTAAAAAAAACTTCCCAATCTCTTTTATTGCTTCTTTTTCATGTCGGCATTTTACCATAAATCAAAATGTGAGAAAAAGCTGTGTAGGTTGTCGTACCAAGCGATAATGTAGATGTAGCCTCGTAGGTCGTGGTGAATGCCTAAAATCTATCCATCATCTCATATTATCGATGTATTGTGCAGCCTCGCAAGGCTCGTAGTGACCTCGCCACGACAAATATATTACCATTGTCATGGAGCAAAATAAAAATAAAAATTTAATCTTCAAGATTCAATATAAAAAGAATTTTTATACTTTGAAAAAACTCCTACCTGATATAAAGATAGAAGTCAAGAAATCTATTCTACACGCACTTTACACTTACATCTTTATATCTTCTAATAGATGTCTCTAACACTGCTTTGATGAGTGCTCTATATCTACTATATGCAAGAACTATACATCTTGTAACAATGCCATTATCCCCTGTGAAGGTAACTTGATACTTTGCCATTTCAATCTCCTTATCTCAAAACATATACCGACAATTATATATCGTATTCTACAAATAGGATAAGAAATAACTGTTCCTTTTTTATACATTAGGCTACCGCTAGATTCTTTATGGCATTATCGATTACGATTAGCAGAAGTATCAAAAGTGCAACTCCTGCTGATTTGTTGTATAGCTTGTTTGCAGTTATAAACATCAACATAAGGGTAGCAGCACCAAGAGCAAAAAGGTCAAATGAGTTTTTGTAGATATCAATAGCTATAGGTGCAGTAATTGAGGCAGCTCCTAAGACAACAGTAATATTTGAAACATTTGAACCTATGATATTTCCTATACTCATATCTGCATTGTTGTTTCTAATAGCTACAATACTAACAATAAGCTCAGGGAGTGAAGTGCCAATAGAGACTAAAAACATACCTATAATCCACTCTGATATACCAAAATCTCTAGCTATAACTGTAGCACTATCTATTGCAAAATGAGCCCCAAAAATGACTAGGGCAAATCCAGCAACAAAAAGTGTAGATGCCCTAAACCACCCAAACTTCTCCCCTCCTATCTCTTCATCGGGCTCATCTATAAGCTCTCTTGAATCTGTAACCAAAAAATAGATATACGCACCCATAAGCACAAGCAACAAAACGCCCTCATACCTACTAATAACGCCATCTAGTGCCATCAGCATAAAAATAAGGAGAGGAAATAACATCCAAGCACTATCTCTAAAGAAGAGATTTCTATCTGGTTCTATTTTTTTTGCAAATAAAAATACAACGCCCAAAACAAGCGTGATATTAAAAAGATTACTCCCAACTACATTTGATACAGCAATATCCCCTGAACCCTTAAGGCTTGCAGATATGGAAGCCGCCATCTCAGGTAGAGATGTGCCAAGAGCAATAAGTGATGCACCTATGACAAATGGTGAAATCCCAAAATGAAGTGCTAGCTTTTCTGACTCTTTTACTAAGAGATTTGCTCCATAGATAAGCAGTGCCATAGAGATAGCAAAAATCACAAATCCCATAAACTACTCTTTACTTTTTGATCTTTTTTTTGCCTCTTTTCTCTCTATCTTGTTTTGTTCATGAAGCATCATGATTTTATCTCTGTTTTTATTTAGTCTCTCAAGCATCTCTTCGCGCTCTTTTTTGGTCTGGAATCCAATAGGATTCCATAAAAGAATAATAAAAAAAATTGCCCCAAGAGCTAGAGAGGTATTGAAGTCACTACCCGCGTATGTAAGAAGTGCTGAGAGCATCAAAGAGATGAAAAAAAAGATAATAATTTTACCCAAAGTTTAACCTTTAGACATTGAACCTAAAATGCATAACATCCCCATCTGAAACCTCATACTCCTTGCCCTCAACCCTCAAAGCTCCAGCCTCTTTGGCTTTTGCTTCACCGCCATATTTGATAAAGTCATCATAAGATATAACTTCAGCTCTTATAAAACCTCTCTCAAAATCTTTATGTATAACACTAGCAGCTTTTGGTGCTCTCCAACCCTTTTGGATATTCCAAGCTCTCACCTCTTTTACTCCAGCAGTAAAGTAGCTAATAAGCCCTAACTTCTCAAATCCTTTTCTTATTATCTGATCTAGCCCTGATTCTTCTATGCCTAGTGAGCTTAAAAACTCATCTTTCTCCTCTTCATCTAAAGCCACCATCTCCTCTTCTATTTTTGCACATATTTTGATAACTTCACATTTTTTGGAGAGGGCATAATCTTTTAGAATAACTACATATTTATTATCATCCTGCAACGAATCTTCATCTACATTTGCACCATATATGATCTCTTTGTTGCTCAAGAATCTAAGCTCTTTATCAAGTGCTAAAAACTCTTCACTCTCTATATCTGCAAAACTTCTAGCAGGATTCCCACCATCCAAATGCTCTAGTAGTTTTTTTGCAACCTCTAGAGATGATTTTGCATCTTTATCAGATTTTGCCCTCTTCTCTAGTGTATCTATCCTCTTTTGAAGTGATTGGATATCTGATAAAAGTAGTTCTGTCTCAATAATCTCTATATCTCTTATGGGATCAACAGAGCCTTCCACATGAGTAATATCACCATCATCAAAACATCTCACGATATGCAAAATCGCCTCACTCTCTTTGATATTAGCCAAAAATAGATTTCCAAGCCCCTCGCCTTTGCTTGCACCTTTTACAAGTCCTGCAATATCTA
>JAABSR010000158.1 GCA_011390245.1 Campylobacterales bacterium | reverse complement strand
GCGGTGATGATAATGGTCTCTATTGGTACTTTTGATTGGGGTTCAGTAAAGAAGCTAAGAACTCTTCCAATTTCAACAAACATAGTGATGATCTCCACTGTTGTTGTGGTAGTCTATACACACAATCTAGCTCTTGGTGTTTTTGTAGGCGTACTTTTGGCATCTCTATTTTTTGCAAACAAAATCTCTCACTTTATGTATGTCAACTCAAGCTTTGATGAGAAAAGCAACACAAAAACATATCAGGTAATTGGACAGGTATTTTTCAACTCTGCTGATAAACTTGTAGATTCTTTTGATTTCAAAGAGGTGGTGGATAAGGTAGTTATTGACCTTTCTCGTGCTCACTTCTGGGATATTTCTGCTGTTTATGCACTAGATAAAAGTGTTATTAAATTTAGAAGAGAGGGTGCGGAGGTAGAACTTATTGGGCAAAATGATGCAAGCAAAACAATCATAGATAGATTTGGAATACACGACAAACCAGAAGAGATAGAAAAAGTGATGGGTGGGCACTAAGTTAAATATATTTAATAGTTTGATAATATACAAAAATCTGTTAAAAAAGGTGCTTCGTGGAAGATAAAAAGATATATGCTTGCGTAGATGGATCAAAATTTAGTGAGTCTGTTTGTGACTATAGTATAGCTGTGGCAAAAAGATTGGGTGTTGAGCTAAAATTTTTAAATACTATAGAGCACTCCCACATAAGCAAAAAGCAGAATCTATCTGGAAATATTGGTCTTGGCTCTAGAGATAGCCTGCTTGAAAGTCTATCAAATGAAGAGGCTTTGGAGAGTAAAGACCTTATCTCAAGAGGTAAAGATGCTCTAAGAGCAGCAAAAGAGAGGGCTACTTCTAGCGGCTATACAAATATCACATCTATCCAAAGACATGGTAGTTTGTATGAAAATCTAATAGATCTTGAAGATGATATTAGGGTGTTAGTTATTGGGTTTAGTGGCGAAGATCGCTCAAAGGAAGATAAGGGCGTTGGCAAACAAGTAGAAGAGATAATTAGATCACTTCATGTCCCAACCCTGCTTGTAAATAGAGAGTTTGACCAAATAAAAAAAGTTCTCATAGCCTATGATGGAAGTGAGCCTAGCAAAAAAGCACTAGAGATGGTGGCAAAAAACCCTATATTTGGCGAAGTAGAGAGATTTCTTGTAAGTGTAAATCAAGATGAAAATATTTTAGAGAGTGCAAAAGAGCATCTAAAGTCTTCAAACATAGAGGCAAATATATTCTCCCTAAAAGGTGATCCACTAGTAGAGCTTTTGAAATTTCAAGAAGAAAAAGAGATAGATATTATCGCTATGGGAGCGTTTAGCCATAGCCGAATCAAAGGTGCACTTTTTGGAAGTTTTACGCACAAAATGCTCCTAAATGTAAAAACACCTCTACTTCTTTTGAGATAGTTGTGAATAAAAATCAAAAGGGTGAAATAAGAGATATCATAAAATCTCAAACGCGATCTATTGAAAAAGAGATAGAGCTTTTGAGAGAAAAAAGCAAACCCATATCTCCTGACATATCACTTGGAAGACTAACAAGACAAGAGGCTAGGCAAGAGCAAGAGATTAGCAAAAAGATACTAGGAGATTGTGAAGCAAGGCTTGGCAGACTAAGATATGCGATGGGCAGAATAGATAGAGATGAATTTGGTGTATGCAAAATATGCGAAGAGGATATAGCTTATGAAAGGCTAAAAATCCTACCAGAATCCACAATCTGCATAGAGTGTGCAAAAGAGAGAGGATAAGAGCATAAAGAGGAAAAGTTGCTAGAGAGGATAAAAGGGATTGATAGTAGATTCTTGGTGCTATTTGCACTTTTTATAGCCCTGCTAAATGGCTACTACAATACAACACTTCCGATATATGTAGATGAAGCATACTACTGGCTTTGGGGTAAAAATCTAGATATAAGCTATTTTGATCATCCGCCAATGGTTGCTTATATGTTAGCATTTTTTACGATCTTTAGTGATGGCGTCTTTTTTGTAAGACTTGGAGCTTTACTCTCTGTCTTAGGGGCACTCTTTTTTATATACAAAATTGCAAATGAGATCTATTCAAAAGAGGTAGCCAACCTTAGTGCTATTTTGTTTTTGCTCACACCTGTTGTAGGTATGGGATTTACCATCATGACTCCAGATTCTCCTCTTATTCTTTTTTGGGCAGGTTCGCTCTATTTCTCATATTTAGCAATCTTTAGAGGCGATCTTAGATGGTATATTTTGGCTGGAATCTTCATAGGTCTAGGGCTACTTTCAAAATACACTATGGTGCTATTTTTAGGATTTTTATTCATCTTTTTATTGCTCAAAAAAGCAAAACTACTCCTTAGCTTCAAACCATGGCTCTCCGTTTTTATAGCATTTCTGATCTTCTCTCCAGTTCTTATTTGGAACTATGCAAGAGATTGGGTCTCATTTGCTTATCAATACAATCATGGAACAAGTCAAGAGCTTACTATTTTGTGGGGGAAGTTTTTTGAGTTTTTTGGTGGTCAGTTTCTGCTGATTTCACCAATATTTTTTGCCATTTTGCTTTATGCTATTTTTAAAAACAGAGCCTACTTTAGAGATGATAAAAGATTTTTTATAGCACTATCTTTTCTCTTTCCACTTCTTTTTATTCTCTATAAAGCACTTTTTAAAAAGATGGAGTTAAATTGGGGGATAACTGCTTATGTTGGAGGTATTATAATAGTTGCAGAGTTTTTTATCATCACAAAAAAAGATAGACTTTTGATATTTGCCACTACTTTGTCTCTTCTTCTAGTTTTGGTCATGAAGTTTCCACTTCTATTTTCACTTGAGGGCAAAAACAATCCTCATAGCAGAATCTTTGGCTTTGAAGAGGTCTATAATCACATCTCCCCAACGCTAAAAGATAGTG
>JAABSR010000157.1 GCA_011390245.1 Campylobacterales bacterium | reverse complement strand
GATTTTGATTTTTAAGACTTTTTTGCATTTTGGAGCACCAAATTTATATTGTATGTAATATTATTTTAAGTTTCTATAAACAGATTAGGCTTTATTTTTCAAAGGGTTTCATGCGAGCTGGAGGATTGAATTTAAATCTTAAATTGTATAGCTTTTAGTTTAAAAAATCAAATTTTGTCATCAATTAGGTCGTAGTCTAAGTAGACCACGACCTATTAGATTAAGCTATGCCCTTTAGCATACCATAGTAGTACATTGGATGGAGGATATAGCATTTTAGTACCCACCATATCCATCTCTCTTGTCCTGGATCAAGAATAGGGATAGTAGGCATTAGCTCGTTATAGTAACCAAATTCAGCCAACAAAACCTTTCCATAATTTGTAAGAATTGGGCAGACAGTATATCCATTGTGTTTGTGAATTGGCTCTTTTCCCTCCATCAGCAAAACAAGATTTTTTGCTGCAACTGGCGCTTGTTTTCTGATTGAACCACCAGTTTTGTTGATAGGAATCCCAGCAACATCACCTAGTGAAATCACATTTTTATATTTTAAATGTACTAAAGTCTCTTTGTCAACCATAGTCCAGCCACCCTCAGCAGCACTTCCTCTATCCCATGCAAGAGACGATTCTTTGATAAAATCTGGTGCACTCATAGGTGGTGTAAAGTGAAGAAAATCAAAAGGCACTTCAATAGTCTCCATTTTTTTATCTTCTACCTTTATGGTCTCTTCGAGCACATCATCATACTCTTCTCTCTCTGTGATGATTGTTTTTTCAAAAAGGGCTATTTTCTTGGCTCTATCAACACCCAAAAATTTGTGCATTTTATGTGTTGGCATATCTCTTTGTGCATATATCTCTTCTAATCTCTTTTCAAAAATAGGCACTCCAAACATTTTGCCACTACTGGTAAAAAAGTTGATATCTACCTCGTTGCGAGTGCCTTCTCTGCGAAAATAGTCTTCTGCTAATAGATTTATCTTTTTTGGAGCACCTCCACATTTTATAGGGGTGTGCGCATCACAAAATATCGCTCTGCCCCCACTCTTTGAGAGATTTTTAATAGCTGACCATGTCTTTTTGGAGCCTTCAAAAACAAATACTGAATGAATATTGTCATCTCCTAATTTATCAAGTGAAATACCCTCTAAATCTGACCAATTCATCTGAATTCCAGGACAAACTACAAGAAAATCATAGTTTATCTCTCCATTTGCTTTGGTAGTGATTTTGTTGTTGTCAGGATCTACAGAGGTGACACTATCTTTTAGCCACTTACAGCTACTTGGTATTAGATCTTTTTCATAAGAGATTACATGGTCTGGATGGTAGATTCCAGAGGCTACAAGCGTAAAACCTGGTTGATAGTAGTGAATCTCTATAGGATCTATAATCGTAATATCAGGGTCACTCAAAAGACCTTCAAGTCTTGCTGCTACGCACAATCCAGCGCTTCCACCGCCAATTATTACAATTTTGCCTTTGATAGTGCTTTTTGCTTCTGCTTTGGTAGAAGCCTCTGCCTCTGTGTTTAAAAGTCCAGTGGCACCCAAAATAGCACTCAACTTTAAAACATCTCTACGAGAGAGTTTGCCTCCATTTTTTTTCATTTTATGCTCTATCTCATTTAGGGCATTTTTCATCTCTTCTTGGTTCATCTCTCCTCCTTTTGAAGTTATTTGAATAATTTGTAATACTAATACAAGAATACCACAAATTATTTCTATTTTTATACTAAACATAAAAATTAAGAATCTAAAATAATAGATTTTTTATTGCTTTTTGGCTTAAGTTATTGCTTGAATATGTTAAAATCAATCAATCAATAGGAGTAATAAAAGAGTGAGTAGCAATTTTGAAACATTAAAGAGCCACTTGCAGATTCCCAAAAACAACTTACAATTTAAGTTAATTTACACAAAAATCCGGGGACAGGATATCAATTAAGTGGCTCTCTATTATTACAATGGAAAAAGGAAGAGTTTTAAAAGTATAGATGTGTCGTGGTGAGAATACCACAATATGTGGGGTTATTTTGCCATCGAAGCAGAGATATTTGGATTGCATGGATTGACATCCAAAGTACGATTGCTAGGTATCACAACCAAATCCATATCTTCCATCAGCATTGCTCCAAGCAGTACTTCATCACCCATCACAAGAGCACCTACAAAACCTTTTCTATTTTTAAAAGCTATCTCGATAGGTCCGACATAGGGAACAACTTTTTTTGAGCCATCTGCTAGAGTAACCTCTTTTTTGTCGTGTTCTTCAAGCTCTAGCTGAATCTTCACATGCTCAGGGATACAAAGATGCAGTGCTCCAGTATCCACTAGACAAGCTATTTGCAACGGTGCAATATCACTTATACTTGGATTTTTTAGCGTTATTTCCGCTTGCACTAAGCCCATGATTGTCCTTTTTTGGATTAATCTCTGTAGATTCAATATACATAGCTGTTATTATACAAAGATAGTCAGTTTTTACAAAATTACAAAAGAGGCAATCAGGAGTTGAAACTGATTGCTTGAGGATACCTACAAATTTGAGACTAACCTCATCTACTCTTCTTTGTAAAACTCTCCTGTAGATATCCCTCTTTTTGCCAAATTTTGAAATATTTTAGTATCTATAACGCATCATAAATCTAATATCACTTGCAGATTCTACAGGGTGTGCGCCCAATCCCATGTTTGCCAATGTTTTTGCCTCTTCCATAGTGTATGGTGTGCCATCATCTCCAAAAAATGAGTTAGAACCTGTATAATCATAATCAATTTGTGTATATCTTAACTCCGCAGTGAGTATTTTATCCACAATTGGCCAAATATAGTAAGCCTCATAAGCACTACCTCTTGCCGCGATTTTAGAGCCAATCATCGTATCTTCACCATATGTCATAGATCTCCAATATTTGCTTCCTTTGTTCCACTCAAAACCAATTTTTGCTCCATCATTGAGCAAGCAAGGAATCTGCAAACCTGCATAC
>JAABSR010000156.1 GCA_011390245.1 Campylobacterales bacterium | reverse complement strand
TCTCACATTGTATCATCAAGCAGATAAAGTTGTTGCTCTAATTTGAGCGAATAATATCTATATCATTACTGGGAGTAAAAATAAACTCTCTATTATCTATCTCAATATTTTTTTCTACATTGAAAAACTCTATATCTACACTATTTTCAAGTTTATCAATATAGGAGATTTTAGAAGGAGTACCATTATGAGATTCTATTTTGAACTCTGTACTATCTACTTCTACTAAAAACACTCCATCATCAACTCTCTTGGATCTCCTTAGGATACTAAAAAGATCTAGACTATTTTCAGCAGAGCTTATATTTGCCTGCTCCAAATCTGGCTCGTATATAATAAACTCTCTACCATTTATGTAGATATCTTTTGGGATTGGCTCTTTATATCTCCATAACGCAAAATGTGGCTCTTTTAGTAAAATCTTCCCACTATACTTAATCTGTGAATTTTCACTTTTTACAACTTGATTGAAATCCGCACTAAAAGAGCTTAAATCCTCAAAAGAGGCAAAAAGAGAGAAGAAAAATATGGATAAAATAGATATATAACGCAATAAACACCTCAAAATTTAAATCTTTGATAGCTATTATATGTTAATATCTATAAACTCCGATAAAAAAATTCAAAAAGGTACTTCAATATATGATTTCAAATATTTCGAAAATTCTATTTGGTTCTAAAAATGACAGGATAGTAAAAAGCTACCAAAAAAGAGTGGATGCTATAAATGCACTTGAAGAGAATTATAAGAAGCTTAGCGATAGTGAGCTAAAAGCAGCATTTGAAGAGCTAAAAAAAGCTGTAAAGTCTAAAGAGAAGAGTGTTGATGATGCACTTCCTCAATCTTTTGCAATAACAAGAGAGGCTAGTACTAGAGTGCTTGGGCTTAGACATTTTGATGTCCAGCTAATTGGTGGTATGGTTTTGCATGAGGGCAAAATCGCTGAGATGAAAACTGGTGAGGGTAAAACACTTGTTGCTACACTTCCAGTATGCCTAAACTGTATGGATGGCAAAAAAGTTCATATAGTTACAGTAAATGACTACCTAGCCAACAGAGATGCTAGTGAGATGGGCAAACTCTATGAATTTTTGGGCTATAGCACTGGTGTGATTTATAGCAACATGCGTGATGATAAGGAGAAAATAGAGCAGTATAAGTGTGATGTTTTGTATGGTACAAACAACGAATATGGGTTTGACTATTTGCGAGACAACATGAAATACTCACTTGAAGAGAAGGTGCAAATTGGACACGATTTTGCGATAGTTGATGAGGTCGATTCTATACTTATCGATGAAGCTAGAACTCCTCTAATTATCTCAGGTCCTGCAAATAGAAGACTTGATAACTACAAACGATCAGACACTATATGCAAAAAACTTACAAAAGATGAGCACTTTAGTGTGGATGAGAAAAATAGAGTGATTCTGCTCACAGAAGAGGGTATAAACGAAGCAGAGAAGCTTTTTGAGGTTGATAATCTCTACTCTATAGAAAATGCGGTTTTAGCTCATCACCTAGATCAAGCACTCAAAGCAAACAACCTCTTTGAAAAAGATGTGGACTATGTCGTAAAAGATGGAGAGGTTATTATAGTAGATGAGTTTACTGGAAGACTTA
This sequence comes from Campylobacterales bacterium, assembly GCA_011390245.1. Taxonomy (GTDB): domain Bacteria; phylum Campylobacterota; class Campylobacteria; order Campylobacterales; family JAABSR01; genus JAABSR01. Next base: position 1,412 of record JAABSR010000156.1, on the reverse strand, counting down.
GTGAGGGTAGAAGATTTAGCGAAGGGTTGCACCAAGCACTAGAAGCCAAAGAGAGCGTAGAAATCAAAGAGGAGTCTCAAACTCTAGCTGATATAACATTTCAGAACTACTTCAGACAATACAAAAAACTAGCTGGTATGACTGGTACAGCACAAACTGAAGCAGCCGAATTTTCTCAAATATACTCTCTTGATGTTATCTCCATCCCTACAAATGTACCAATAAAAAGAGAGGATAAAAATGACCTCATCTATAAAACTGAGCAAGAGAAGTTCAATGCCTCTATTGAGAAGATTCAAGAGCTAAACAAAAAAGGGCAACCTATTCTAGTGGGTACTGCTTCGATTGAAAAGAGTGAAGTTTTAAGCAAGGCTCTTAAAAAAGCAAAAATAAAACACACTGTACTAAATGCAAAGCAACATGAAAAAGAGGCACAAATCATCATGGATGCTGGCAAAAAAGGTTCAGTGACTATCGCTACAAATATGGCTGGTCGTGGTGTTGATATAAAAATAGATGATGAGATAAAAGAGCTAGGAGGGCTTTATATCATTGGTACAGAGAGACACGAATCAAGAAGGATTGATAATCAGCTAAGAGGAAGAAGTGGAAGACAAGGAGACCCTGGTGCAACACAATTTTATCTCTCATTAGAAGATAACCTACTTAGAATCTTTGGAAGCGATAAAATAAAATCTATCATGAATAGACTAGGACTTGAAGAGGGTGAGCACATAGAATCCAAAATGGTAACAAGAGCTGTAGAGAATGCACAAAAGAAAGTAGAATCTATGCACTTTGAATCTAGAAAACATCTACTAGAGTATGATGATGTCTCAAATCAGCAAAGAAGAGTGATCTTTACTCTAAGAGATAAACTTCTAGACCCTCAAGAAGATATGAGTGAAAAAATAAAAGAAAACAGAGCTGAAGCAGTTGTAGAGCTACTTGCTCGTGCTGAAGTTTTGGAGGGAATTGATAGTGAAGAGTACAATCTAGAGAGGGTTGTAGCAATGCTAAAAGAGGAGTTTAATAGCGATGTAGATATTGAAACTCTAAAAGGTAAAGAGTATAAAGAGCTTGCAGATGTCATAACTCAAAAACTTTATAACGATTATGAACTCAAACTAGAAAAAATTGAAGATAAACAGAGAAAAGATATTGAAAAAATAGTCTATCTACAAGTCCTTGATAACTCATGGAGAGATCACCTCTATTTGATGGATAACCTAAAAACAGGGATAGGACTTAGAGGATATAATCAAAAAGATCCCCTAGTAGAGTACAAAAAAGAGAGCTACAACCTCTTCACTGAGCTTATCTCAAGAATAAAATTTGAAGCTATCAAAACTCTTCAGACAATCCACCTAAGAAGCCAAGAGGAGCAGCAAGAGCTAGAGAAAGCACAAAGA
>JAABSR010000155.1 GCA_011390245.1 Campylobacterales bacterium | reverse complement strand
GAGACTACCAATGAGGATGGCTCAAAGACTATAGAGCTAGATTCTACGCTTGCGAGTGGTGAGGTATCAAATATAGAGATAAGCTCTCCCTCAAGTGGTGATGAGACAAAAAAGAGCGTTACTACAACTATCAAAGTCACAGATAGCGAGGGCAATGAGATAGTGACAAAAGTAGATGTCCCAAAAAGTGCAAAAGTGACTATCAAAGATGGCAAGGTTACTCAAGACCTAACAGTAGCAGACACTACATCTAAAATCAAAAATATCTCCACTACAACAGAAGCAGATGGTAAGACAAAAATCGCTATCTCTCTAAAAGATGAGAGTGGAAATGACAAAAGCACCACCATAAACGCCATAGAGGGAAGTGAAGTAGCACTAGCTGAAGATGGTAGCACAAATATCAAAAATACCGCACACAAGACTAGTGCTGGTACTACTGTAGCATCAAATATCAAGCTTACAAAAGAAGGAAAGCTAGAAGCATCGGTAAGAGATAGCAACGGCAAAGAACATGCCATAGAGAGTTTTGAAGGCTCTTATGATGATCTAGTAGAGTATATATCGCAAAACTATAGAGCACTAGGAGGTGTGAGTTATCAGGCTATCAGACATACATTTAGTTCAAATAGATCATTTGTAGTGTTTGAAAGAAGGAAGTTTTTCCAACAAGATAATGATATCTCTTATGAGAGCTATAGATCAAAAAGTAGAGCAGCAAGTTCATCTATAGAGATAACTCCTAGTAGCGATGCAGTATTTGAAGAGTTTTTGGATTTTGATGGAAGTAGATCTATTAGGCTAAAGAGCGGAAGTGCTACTATATCTATAGATGGAAGTAGTAGTGATATGGAGATAGGGAAGCTTTATGATTCTCCTTCCGCAAATAGAAGAGCTTTTGAAGTTGGTCTAAGAAAGGGTTGGAATCTCCTCTCCCTACCTGTCTCTGTAGAATTAGGCAGGGATCATGCATTCTCTTCACTTGGCAAATATAGCAAGATTTGGCAATACGACGCAAGTGGCTGGAAAGATAGCACAAGTGGCGAAAATACCATCACTCATGGCAAAGGCTTTTGGGTAAATATGGATGAAGCTAGTAGTGTAGTTTTTGAAGAGAACTCTTATGAGGTAGATCTAAGCACACTACCAACTGGATGGAATCTAATAGGCTCAGGCGAGATACTTTACAAGAGCGAATATACAAGTTTTGATAAAGTTTGGGTTTTCAGAGATGGTGCTTGGAAAGAGAAGCCAGATAGTATTCTGCCAGGAGAGGGTTTTTGGATAAAAAGATAACTATAAAACTTTTTTTACTTTTTGTTGTGCCTTTTAGTTTGTTGGCAGAAGAGTATGCCATAGATTTGAAAAAACCACTAGAGCACTCTTTTTATCAAGATGTTTTTACCCAGCTTGATGAGGGTGAGCTAGAGGAGCAGATTTCCAAAATAGAGCTTTTCTCAAAAGAGCAACTCAAAAGTGAAGATTTGCAACACCTTATCTTGGCTACAAAAACAAATCTAGCTACCAAATACATCGCACAGATTTCAAAAAATGCTGCAGAAAAGATAGATGATAGAGTTGTGAGATCTTATTATGAAGCCAACAAAGAGAAGTATGTACTCCCAAATCGCTACTCTTTTCGAGTCTATAGTTTTGATACAGAGGATAGTGCACATGGATTTGTAGAGCAGGTAGAAAAAAATTCTAATCTACCTGGCATAGAGCAGTTTGGAGGATATGGTTATGATGAATTTAGAGAGATTGATCTTTCATCCATCCCCGAAGCGTACCTACTTCATTTTAAAAATTCAAAATCTATGGATTTGAGTAGAGTTATGTTGAGAAATGGGGCTTATGAGGTAGTTTTGTACACTGATTTCAAAGAGAAAAACTATATGCCATACGCAAGAGTAGAGGGTATGATTAGATCAAAGCTTATAAAATCAAAAATTAAGGAGCTCATAAAGATAGAGCTTCAAAAATTACAACAGTAGATGGTAAAAATCAACTATATATATTTTGTCATATTTTTGATATTTTTTGGTGGCTGTAGTGCAAAATATAACTCTATAGTAGAGGGCGATTTAAAGCTTTTTGAGGAGAATAGAGAGCTTATAGAGAGAGTGGATTCGTACTTTACATATATGCAAAGAGGTAATCACTCTGATATAAAGAGGCTCTATAATGAGTATGAAGTACCATATTTTAGTCATCTCTATAGCTTTGATGAGTATAGAAAATATATGCAACACTCCAAGGGTGTTTCTAGATTTGAGATCGTCTCTATTTCTATAGATCCAAAAAATGGATCAAAATATATAGTAAGCCTCAGAAAGATGGGCGATGAGCAAGATAAATATGGTATAATTTCAAAGTGGGTTTTGTTTGATAGTGAGTATTATCACATCTTACAAAATATGATGTTACTTCCGCTTATGGATTAAGCAACACCTCTGTAACAAGGGGCTTTGTTGTAGAGGTGTTGCTTAATCCAGCAACCATTCAGTAAAACTTAAGGAACACTAAAGTAACATAGCGTGTTTTCTTATAACTGAAAATTTGCAAATTCAAAACAAAACAAAAGGAGATCTCCATGACAAAGTCTTTTTCAAAGACATTATTGAGCACAGCTGCAGCTGTAGCTTTGACAACTTCAGCAGTTTCTGCTGCAAATATCGCAACAGACCAAACAGGTCAGTTTCTTGTAGCACCTGCATTTTTTGCAGATGGCCCATTTGAGACTAACCTTAAAGTGATCAACACAGATCCAGATACTGCTATGATCTATCGTGTAGTAGTAAGAGACAGATATGCTTCAAAAGAGGTTGACTTCAATATCTATCTTACACCAGGTGATGTATGGACAGCAAGAATGTATGATGATGCTGGTAGCGTTGTGATTTTTAGTGATGATGATTCTAACTCACTTGCATCAATTTCTGGAAATTTACCTATGAAATCAAACGGCGGTACAGCATGTGGCGGTATGATGTCAACAAGCAAAGGTCTTTGCCCAGCAGGTGTTAATACAGCTGCAGAGGGT
>JAABSR010000154.1 GCA_011390245.1 Campylobacterales bacterium | reverse complement strand
ATATAGACTATATCTATATTTGTTAGAGCTTTTTTTATTGAGATTGCACTAACTATTGATATCTCATGTTCAAAACTCATGCCACCAAAAATAACTGCTAACTTCAAATTCTGCCTTTAATAAATTGTTTTAAGATTATGATATCTTACTCAATGAACTATCTATATCTTCTATAATATCTTCAACATTCTCTATCCCAATTGACAATCTCACATAGTCTTCACTTACCCCAGCAGAAGCTTTCTCAGTAGTTGAGAGTTGTTGATGAGTGGTACTTGCTGGATGTATTACTAGTGATTTTGCATCACCAATATTTGCTAGATGTGAAAAAAGATTTAGATTGTCTATAAACTTGATAGCATCATCATATCCGCCTTTGATACCTATACCAATAATAGATCCATTTCTTCCTTTGAGGTATTTATCAGCCATCTTTTTTTGAGGTGAGCTATCAAGTCCAGGATAATTTACCCATGATATTTTTGGATGATTTTTTAGGTGGTTTGCCACTTTTAGTGCATTTTCACAATGTCTCTCCATCCTTAGATGAAGTGTCTCAAGCCCTTGAAGAAGCATAAATGAGTTAAAAGGCGATAGAGCAGGACCCATATCTCTTAGTAAAACTACTCTAGCTTTTATTATGTAGGCGATATTTCCCATCGGCTTTAGAGCCTCTATAAAGTTTATACCATGATAACTTGGATCATCTTCTGCAATTAGTGGAAATTTGTACTCTCCATCCTCTTTGACACTCCAATCAAATTTGCCACTATCAACTATAACTCCCCCTAAAGTAGTCCCATGTCCACCTAAAAATTTTGTAGCAGAATAGACTACGATATCTGCACCATGCTCTATTGGCTTACAGATATATGGAGCGGTTGTATTATCAACTATGAGAGGTAGGTTATTTTTGTGTGCAATATCTGCTAGGGATTCTATATCTGCTACATTTAGCTTTGGATTCCCAATAGTTTCACCATATATCGCTTTTGTGTTTTTATTTATAAGCCCTTGAATCTTATCTATCTCATCTGAACTTACAAAATGTACTTTTATTCCCATCTTTGCAAATGTGTATTTAAATAGCGTATAAGTTCCGCCATATAGATTATCTAGTGAGATTATCTCATCTCCACTTTTTGCTATATTTAAGATACTTATTGTTATGGCTGATTGGCCAGAAGAGAGGGCAAGTCCTGCCACACCACCATCAAGATCTGCTACCCTTTTTTCAAAAACATCATTTGTTGGATTCATCAACCTAGTGTATATATTTCCAAACTCTTTTAGCCCAAAGAGGTTTGCTGCATGCTCTTGAGAGTTAAACACATAAGAGGCAGTTTGATATATAGGTACAGCCTTGGCATTTGTAGCACTATCGCTATCAAAACCACTATGAATTAACTTAGTCTCATCTTTGAAATTTGACATATACTATCCTTTTAATTGATTATAGGGGAATATTGTGTGATAAATTTTTACAATGCTGATATAGTTTACAATAAAAAAACTAAAAAGAGGGATATTTGGGAGCTATTTTTTGTATAAAGTTTGAAGTGTCTTAAAAGAGCTATATAAAAATAGTTTTTCAAAAACAGTGTAGAATTTTGACTTAAAATCGTTTGTGATGTTTGTGAATCTGCCCATCTTATGAAACCTCTCTATCTCATCTAGAAGTTCGTATCGACCATGAGATGTGTCTATAGAGCTACAGTTCATATCAGATTCCTATATAGTAAACTTTAGTAATCTTTGAGATATTTTCTCAAACAAGAGATGTCATATTACAAACTTAATACTTATATAAAACTTAAAATTTCATGCTTTTGCAGAATATTTATCAAATTTCTTAATTTACCTATCTTTTTGTCAACTCAAAATCGATTTTGTCCTCTCCAAATTTGTGCATACTCTTTTTTGTCAGAGGTCTCTTTGGTATATTTAGTTTTATGTTTTGAGTTGGAAATATAACTCTTCTTACTTTTGTACTACCAAGAACCCTTTTTGCACCATAGTTATCTTTTAGAGTTATTTTTATCTCTAACTCCCTACTATCTTCATCTATTTCACCTGCTCTATCTTTTGGCCTATCAAGCTCGTATGACAATCTTGCTGCATCTATAAAAGCCCCTGCACCTCTAGCTTGTGTTGTCCCTTTTGTGGAGTGGTGGATAAAAATAATAGTCTTATCCCTCTCACTTGCCCACTGTGTAAAAAGCTGCATAAACTGTCTAGCTTGTGCATTGTTGTTCTCATCTCCACCATAAAATGAGATAAGAGGATCTAAAACTACAAGATCGTACTTATCAAGCATATCTATCAACTCATAAAAGTCATGATTTATCTCAAAATTTCTCCCTCTCCCCTCTCTTAGGACATGAAAAGTTTGAGAATCTGAGATATCCAATCTGCTCTTGATAATATTCCAATCCTCATGTAAAATATCATCTAGGATTCTTTGTGCTCTATGTTTGGTAAATGATTTAGGGTCTTCGCTAAACCACAAAAAGGCTTTGGATTCTCTCTCTTCTAGAAGAAATCTCATCGCAAGCTGCAGCATCAGATATGATTTACCAGTACCGCCAGGTGCAGTTATAAAACTTACTGTCCTCCTTGGAAAAGGGAGCCAACTTTTTACGATAAATTCAGGCTCTTTTTCGATCACCTCATCAAGATGTTCAATCTCCAAAAGTCTCTTTCTGCCTCTCTTTTTTATATCATCAGTATATAGTGAGATCAGAGATAGTATATCACCTGCCCTACTCTCATCATCCAAAAGTCTCTCTTTTGCTTTTGAGATTGTAAGCTCTATCTCTTTTTTTAGTGCTCTCTCTTTTAGGTCATCTATATAAAAATCAAGATCCACAAGTGGGTTTGAGGAGATTACTTCCATTATCTCATCTTCACTTATGTTTAGAGACTTTGATCTTATTTTTCTATAGATTAGCTCTTCATCTATTGGTTTTTTCTCATTATGAAGCTCTTTTATTGCCTCAAATATAAACCTATTTGAAGTTGATCCAAGATCACTTGCATCAAGCCTAGAGAAGATAATCTTACAAGTACTAGGGT
>JAABSR010000153.1 GCA_011390245.1 Campylobacterales bacterium | reverse complement strand
TTAGTTTAGAGAAAAGCTCCTCTATCTCCTCTTTGCTTCTTTGCTCTTTTTCTTCACTATTTAAAGATTTGACTACTTTTTCTTTTATCTCTTCAAGTAGAGAATCTAGAATCTTTTGAGTATTGTATATCTCCTCATTGCTATACTCATTTTTAGCCTCAATTTCTCTTGTCATATCTGCTAGTCTTAAGGCTCCAATACTACTACTTAGCCCTTTTAGTGAGTGGATAGCTCTTTTTATATCTTCGCACTCAAGTAGAGAGTTTTGTGAGTACTCAAAATAGAAATCTTTTAAAATTTTCAAAAATAGCTCTCTATTTCCAGCAAGATTTTCAAGCCCACTATCAATATCTAAAGAGTTAAAAATTGGAATATCTTCACTGCTTTTCTCTCTTTTTATAGAGCTATTATCTACCTTCTTTGAGATATATTTTATAAGTGTTTTGTAGAGCTTCTCTACATCTATTGGCTTGCTTAAGTGCTCATCCATTCCAGCCTCTTTAGCTTTTTCCAAATCCTCTTTCATCGCATTTGCAGTAAGAGCTACTATAGGTATGGAGCTATCTAATTTTTTGATTTTCATGCTAGCTTCATATCCATCCATGATAGGCATTTGGATATCCATAAGTATAAGCTCATATATCTTTTCATTACTTGCTATCTCATCTAGTGCTTTTTTGCCATTATCAACTATTTTTAGTTCAATACCACTATCTTCCAAAAGCCCCAATATAATCTCTTGATTTGTTTTGTTATCTTCAGCTAGAAGAACTTTTGAACCCTTAAGTGTTGATATATCAACACCTCTAGCTTTTTTACTTACATCTTCTCTGTTGTATCTATCACCCTCACTTGAAAATATATCATTTAAGAGATCATTTAGAACAGAAGGATTTATTGGTTTTTGCAAAAATATATCTACACCTGCATCTTTTGCCAACTTGACAATGCTATCTTGCCTAAAACTGCTTATCATAATAACAGTTGGTATTTTGCAGTCACTAAACTCTTTGGAGATTACCTCTGTTGTCTCTACACCATTTAGTCCAGGCATATTCCAATCCATCAATATTAGGTCATAATCTATTTTTGAGTTTTTTATATGCTCTATCGCCTCCTCTCCACTATGCACACTATGAGAATCAACTTTAAAAAGCTCTAGAGTGTTTACGATGATGTCATGCCAGCTTTTGTTATCATCGACAATGAGCACTTTTCTGCCCTCATGTACGCTATAAAGTCTATCTTTTTCATCTTTTGGTTGTATCTCTATCTCAAAAATAAAAGAGCTACCTTTGCCATATTCACTCTTTACCCATATATCACCATTCATGAGGTTTACAAGCTGTTTTGAGATGGCAAGCCCCAATCCAGTGCCTCCATATTTTCTAGTTGTGCCACCATCTGCTTGTGAAAATGATTGAAATAGCCTATTTTTTTGCTCCTCATTTAGCCCAATCCCAGTATCTTTTACCTCAAATCTATATCTCTTTTCTGAAATCCTGCTCACATAAAGAGCTACTTCACCTCTCTCTGTGAATTTGAGTGCATTTGTGAGTAGGTTTGTCAAAATCTGTGCGATTCTTAGGCTATCTCCATAGAAGTTTTTACCAACATTTTTATCGTAACCAACAATAAGCTCTAGATTCTTCTCATGTGCTCTATGCTCTATTATTCCAATCACATCATCTACTGTTTTGAAAAGATTGAAATCAACCTTGTCTATTGTAAGCTTCCCTGCCTCTATTTTTGAAAAGTCCAAAATATCATTGATGATTCCTAGAAGTGATTTTGCACTTGATTCTATTTTGTGTAAATAATTACTCTGTTTTTTATCTAGATTTGTTTTTAGAGCTAGATGTGTCATGCCTATGATTCCATTCATTGGCGTTCTTATTTCATGGCTCATATTTGCTAGAAATTGGCTTTTTGATTTTGTAGCATTCTCTGCCTTTTTTTTCTCTTTTTCTAGCTCTTCTGTTCTTTGTGCAACTTTCTCTTCTAGGTTTATATTTAGTTCTTTTATCTCTTCGTGAAGTTTGGCACTCACTTTTATATTCTCATTTAGGGATTTTGCCATCTCTCCAAACTCATCTTTGGAATCTATCTCTATATCATTAAATGTATTTTTCTTATTTTGTAAAAATAGAAAAAAGTCATCCAAGCCTGATTTTAGTCTTCCAAGAGGTTTATTGACAAAAAGATAGAGTAAGAGCATAATAGTCAAAAGGATAAAAACTAGAAGTAGTAAAATAATAAAAAGCTTTATCTTTGTAGCCTCTTTCATCTCTTCATCGGCTCTTTGATTAAAAGCGTCTATCTCATCTTTTGTGTGCTTTTTTAGGGAATTTATCTCATTGATGATAAAACTCTCATCAAAGTAGAGCTCAATTTCACCTATCTTTTGTATAGCTGTGCTTTCACTATTATCAGCAATATCTGCCTCTAGTTTTGCATAGGATTCAAAATTTTCTGGAAGAGACTTGCCAAAATTTATAGTATCACCATCTTTATGTGCTACCAAAAATATATCTTTCATTAAAAAATCTTTCACAACTATAGCTTTTATTAGTTCAGATTTCATGTCAAACTCTAAGCTTCTTTTTAGTCCATCACTATCATAGTTTAGCAAAAAGATAGATGAGTTTTTTGCAATCATCCTGATGTTATTTTGCATCTGATCTTTATTTACTTTGAGCCTCTCTTCAAGCCTGCTATCAAGCCCTTTCATGCTTAGTTCAAGGTTTTTTTCTCTTATGTTCTCAATGAGGGTAGTATCATTTTTAAACATAAAATATCCAGCACTAATAAAAAGCAACACTATAGCAATCCCTAGTATCAGAATTATTTTGACAACTAAAGATTTCATTTTACTTATATCTATTCAATATTTTTTCTAAGCTTCCATCATTTTTGATATCTTCAAAGGCGTCACTCCATCTCTTTATCACCTCTTTTGGAGTATTTTTGTTGAAAGCAATATAGAGATCTTTGTGTAGAAATGGTGGGATATCTGTTTTTACTATGGTTTTTTCCAAATTCAACTTCTTTATCCTATACTTTGCAACCGCATCTGAGAGGGGTAAAAGCTCTACAGTTTTA
>JAABSR010000152.1 GCA_011390245.1 Campylobacterales bacterium | reverse complement strand
TCATATAATAAGTTATTTCCAGCAAATAGCTTTGTAGATGAGAGGATAGATACACTAAAAAGAAGAATCTATTCAGGATATCCCACTCAAGATGAGGAGATAAATAGAGTAAGAGGTGAGCATTTTAAATCTTTTGGTTTTGATTCAAAGAGTGAATATCTACTAAAAGGGAGCAGATAATGTCAAAAAAGTACTCAATATTTCAAAATATATGCAAAAGGCATCTCCAAAATTCACTCTTTTTGAGTAGTGGTGAACTACTTAGGATATTGAAAATTGATGCAACTCCCTTGGAGCAAGCTTCAGGTGATGGAGGAGTATATGCTAACTTGATTCATGAGAAAGAGTTTATCTTCTCAAATGCTAGAAATATGGCTTTGGCGTGCGAACAAAAATCAGCCATATTGTGCATAGAGGATATCTCATATCACAATCTAAAGCTAGCCAAAAAGATGCTAGATTCAAATCCAAAACTAAAAACAGAAATCTCATCAAAACTTTTAGAGCTTGGACTCCATTTTAGTGATGATGTAGAGATTTTTCACATTGTAGAGATTTTGCATGATGTTATTGGTGTAGAGTATATAAAATCAAATCTAGTGCACAGATTTGATGATTTTAGGGGAGCGATATTTTTTGGAGGATTTTCAAAATACAAAAACATCAAAGAGAAGAGCGTAAATCTTCTAGAATCCACAGGTCTTAAGATAATAAAAAACAAAAAGAGATTTAGCAGCTCATATTTTGAGCAACTGCAAATCTCAAAAGAATTTGCACTCAAAGCCGCTGGCACTAATTTGTTAGAGCTTGTTGATAGCGGTGCTGATTTTATCACCTCACTTGATTCTTCAGCATTTGTTATGTTTGATCAATACCAAAAAGAGATTGAAAAACATGTAGGCAGAGAGGATATTGATATGCCTTTTTTACATATTTCACAGATTTTATCACTCTCTCTTGGAGCTAAAAATAGAGAGCTTTTGGGTTTAAATCTTCACAAAATAGAGACAGGTATTATATAGAAATGCAATTTTTTTGGCTAAAACTCACTTTTGCTTCACTCATAGGTATGACTTGGTATCATCTAACTCTTGCACCAAATCAGGCTCTCTTCTTTTTTATTGTCACCTCGATTGCTCTTCTTGTTGCTCCATATAAACTTATGTTAAAAGAGCAAAAAGAGGAAAAGATTAGGACAATATATAGCTCTTCAAATAAATATGAGATGATGAGGGACTATAAAAATAAAGAGAAAGCACTAAGAGAGGAGAGAAAAAGAGAGGAGAAAAAAAGGCTCAAAGATGAGCTAAAAAGAGTTAAAGATAGAAGGATTGGATAGGTTTTGTTGGTTTAAAGTAATATAAGGGACTTCTTTATCAGCGATTAATTTCGATTTATATACTATTTTGCTTTTAAATATCTTAACAGGGGTAATATGAGTTCAATTTTGCTTAACTATTCTTTGCCTGTTGTCGCTCTCTTGCCCTTCTTTGGAGCCTTCCTTGCCGCCTATCTCTCTACAAAAAATAGAGTAGCTTCAGCATGGGTTGCTGGGATTGTTACTATCTTGGCGATTGCTCTTTTGCTTATCACTAGATTCCTCTCTGAGGGTATAGTAGTACAGAGCTTCTCATTTATACCGCGACTAGGCTTAGATTTTGCATTTAGACTTGATGGGCTCTCCTTGCTTTTTGCATCTATTATACTTTTTATAGGTCTTTTTATCGTTACTTATGCAAGGTATTATCTCTCTAGTAAAGATTCTATGGGTAGATTTTATAGCTACCTTCTACTCTTTATGGGTTCTATGTTAGGTATTGTTCTCTCAGAAAATATTATTCTCTTGGTTATCTTTTGGGAGCTAACTTCACTTAGTTCGTTTTTGCTCATTAGTTATTGGCAACACAGAAAAGATGGCAGAATAGGGGCTAGGATCGCACTTGCTATCACTGGTGGAGGTGGATTGGCACTTATTGCTGGAGTATTGATGTTGGGGGAAATTGCTGGGAGTTATAATCTCTCAGTCATTTTAGAGAGTGGAGATATCATAAAAGCTCATGAGCTTTACACTCCTATGCTTTTGTGTGTTTTGATAGGTGTTTTTACAAAATCAGCCCAATTCCCATTTCACTTCTGGCTTCCTCATGCTATGGCAGCACCTACGCCTGTTTCAGCATATCTTCACTCTGCTACTATGGTAAAAGCTGGGATATTTCTTCTTGCTAGACTTTTTCCAGCCCTCTCAGGGACAGATATGTGGCTCTATATTGTGAGTATTATTGGACTTTTGACACTTCTAGTTGGTGCTTATACTGCTTTTTTCAGGCACGATCTCAAAGGGTTACTAGCCTATTCTACAGTTAGTCATCTAGGGCTTATTACATTTCTTTTGGGAATTGGAAGCGAACTTGCACTTTTAGCAGCACTTTTTCATATTGTAAATCATGCTACTTTTAAAGCTTCACTATTTATGATAGCTGGTATTATTGATCATGAAAGTGGCACTAGGGATATAAGGAGACTAAATAATCTCAAAAAATATATGCCTCATACTACAGTTTTGGCTATCATCACATCTGCTTCAATGGCTGGGATTCCGCTTTTTGGTGGATTCTTGAGCAAAGAGATGCTTTTTGAGCAGAGTGTTTTGGCTATTTCTAGTTTTTCATTTATTTTGCCTCTTTTAGTACTTCTTGCTGCTGTTTTTTCTGTGGCGTACTCTATTAGATTTGTGCATGATGTCTTTTTTGATTCAAAAAAGGCAGATATGCCAAAAATCCCTCATGAGCCACCATATCTTATGAAATTGCCAGTGGATATTTTGGCATTTTTGTGTATTGCTATTGGTATTTTGCCTATGGTTTTTGCAGCTCCTGTGGTTTTTAGTGCGGTTGAAGGAACAATCTTTAAAGAGGTGGAATACACTATTGCACTATGGCATGGTTTTAATATTCCTCTACTTATGAGTGCCCTTGCTCTTATTTTTGGCTCCCTTGTCTATGTATTTAGAAAAAGAGCCACCTTGCTACATGAGAAATATCTTGGAGGATTGGATGCAAAAACTATCTATCTCAAAATTCAAGGTGATCTTTTTGCTTTATCAAA
>JAABSR010000014.1 GCA_011390245.1 Campylobacterales bacterium | reverse complement strand
ATGAGATAGATAGATATATTGTCTGTCTATCTCAGATTTAGAGGATAGAGATTGCTAAATATCGTAAATAAGATAAAGCTAAATGGAAGCGTGCTCGATTTAAAAGTATCAAAAGATACTATAATCGCAGTAGATAACCTATACTATGTCTATATTCTTGATTCTAAAAGATATCAGTTTACAAAAACTACATCACTCTCAAAGACCCATGAACACTGGCATAGATATGCAAACTCCTTTGCAGTCTCTTTTAATAATTTAGCAAATATACCTCTTCTTAGAACATCTAAATCAATCATCATAGAGTGTAAAGATAAAATTTCAAAAAAAGTCGTACTAAATTGGCATAAAACTGATCTCTCCTCAGCCATGTTTTCTGATGATAGTAGGTTTTTTGCAACAGGTGGCGAAGATGGAAAGACAGTAATCTACTCACTTCCAACTTTCAATATCCTAACAGCACTAAATCCAAAACCAGACTATATATCAAATATAAATTTTAGCTCCGATTCTAAGCTCATAGCAATTTCTGCTTTTGATAAATCTACTACTGTTTTTGATCTTGAGAGAAATTTTGAAGTTTGTGAGTTTAATGCTCATGACATTGTAGAGAAGTGTGACTTTTTTGACAAAAACAATAAGCTCTTTTTTGTCTGCAAAGATGGTAAAAGTGGTGTTTTTGATATAGAAAATAAAAAACTTCAATCTATGGAGAAGATATCAAATATATGGCTAACTGCCATGACTTTGACAAATGATAAAAGATACGCACTTTGTGGCGGAAAAGATGATCTTTTGTATTTTATAAGATTGGAAGATAACAAACTCTTATACACTGAAAAAGTAAACCATATAGGCATCTCATATCTAAGAATCTTTGATAAGAGACTTTTTGTAGGTTATATAGATGGTGTTGTTGAGATTATTGATTGTGATAAATATCTTGATGAACTAGAGGTAGTTTTAAAAGTAGATAATTTCCATGAAGCAAGAGAGATTGCAGAGAAAAATGTATTTTTGAAAATTCATCCAGAGCTAACAGATAGACTTGCCTCTTCTTGGTCAAGTGTGCTAAAAAATGTTATAGACCTCATAGCAAAAAATAAAATAGATGAAGCGATAAAAGAGGCTACACCTTTTATAGATGATCCAGTTAGAAATGAGGAGTTTTCTCACTACATGTCTCAAAGAGATAATGTAGGACAGTTTCTTGATGCAGTAGAAGATAAGAATATTATAGAAGCCTATGCACTAGCTGAAAAATATCCAGAGATAAAAAAACTAAGAGCTTTTGATGAGCTTGAAGAGTACTGGCAAAAGATGTTTTCTACTGCTAAAAAACTACTATCTATGAATCCAAATCTAAATGTAAATAAAGCAACGGAGATATTAAAGCCTTTTGCGACTATTAGATCAAAAAAGGAGCTAGTCTTAACTCTTCTTAGAAATTCAGATAAGTACTTTCAAGCAGATCAAGCCCTCAAAAGTAGAAATTTTGTTGAGTATTTTAGGTTAGCAGAGAGATTCCCATTTTTAAAAGAGACAGATATTTACAAAAAAACACTTATGATAGGTGAACAGCTTGTTGATAAAGTCTCTATTTTAGAGGGTAGGGGGGATTATGAAAAAGCTATAGAGTTTGGCAAGATTCTCTCAAATATGGCTCCTTTCAAAAAGGTTGCTATTTCAAGGATTAGATTTATAGAGAGAAAAGTATCATTTCTAGAAGCTTTTAAGAATAAAGATATCATAAAAGCCTACTCTCTAATAGAATCTGCCTCAGATTTAAAAGGATTACCTGAATTTAGTGAGCTTGTAAAACTCTTCCAAGAGCGCTCAGAAAAGGCTCTAAATCACGCTTTTGCAGGATATCCAAAAGATGCATACAGTGCACTTGAAGAGTATCATCGTGTAGATTACTGGGCAGATAAAATTGGCTCTATCATGAAAATAGCCTACCTAAATGAGATAAAACATGCACTTGAAACCTATGATGATGGTGATATTGATTGGGCTAAAACACTTAGCTATTATGTAGATAGATATAGTAAAGATGATGAAATAGAGAAGATTTGCGAAGATGGTGGAATAAAATATGTACTTGATAATATCGGAGATAGTGGTGATTCAAATGGATATCAGAAGTTAGAGTATATAGACACTATACTTGCCTTTAGTACTGACGAAGAGTAGGGCGGATTATGCGAAATAGTTTCGCTTTATAGACTTCAAGAGAAAATGATAAAAATAGATGGGATTTAGAGTTGAGTAGATTTAATGAGATATTAACCTATCGCATCATCTCACATTTTATCTCTCAAAGCTTTGCTATTATGGCTTCGGATATGGAAAGGCTAAAAGATGCTCATATCCTCTCAAAAGAGGGCAAGAGGATACTTTTGTGGATTAAAATTCAAGATCATCCTATCTCTTTTTTGCAGATAAGAAATCTATTTGAGAGAATTTTTCAACTTGAAGTTGTTTATGGCAGAATAGATGGAATCTATATTGTAACCAACAGAGGATACTCACCCTCATCCTACTCTTTTTCAAGACTTTATGAAAACAGAACAGTTAATCTCTATCTTGTAACTGCAAGCAAGCTTGTAAAATTTGGTGAGGAGAACTCAAAACCTATAGAGCTAATTGCAGGAGATCAAAACAATAAAACATATATAGGTATTTTTACATGCAAAGGCGGTGTAGGGAAAACCACCATAGCAGCACATTTTGCAGCTACTTTGGCGTGTCACTCTAGAAAAGTAGCACTTTTAGATCTTGACCCTGAACAAAATCTCTCTAAAGTGACAAAAAAGAGATTGCATGTTGAAGCAAAAAAGGGTGAAAAGCTATCTATTCCAGTTTTTAACCACCAAAATATAAAACCACTTGAGGATGGGGATTATGATGTTGTGGTGTGTGATTTCTCTCCAGCTCTTGAACGAAATCTAAAGAGTGTGGTTGAAAAACTAAACTATGTTTTGATGCCTACAACTCTCAATCCATTGGGGCTAAATAGCGGAGGAAAAGTTATCAAAAACTCAATAGATGAGATAAGAACCATAAACAAAGAGTGTAGGATTTTCTCATTTATAAATGGCTATCAAGAAGATAAAACAAAAAGAGGTGCAATGCTTAAAGAGATTTATGTAAATTCACTTCAAAATATTGCCTCAGATGATGAAAAATTTGAATTTGTAAAACCACAAGATGTGTGTGTTCGATACAGCGTATTGCTCTACTACTGGGGCATGAGCATGTATGATGATACACCTTCTACAGTAGTATTTAGGAGTTCATCAAGTTGCTATCCAAAAGAGGACTATTTTGCATTGTGTGAATACATCCAGAGGTCTTCTATGCTTCGTATGTAATTTTTAGAAGTTACTACTCATGCTCTACTCTATCTCTTCCTAGCTCTTTAGCTTTGTAGAGTAGGTCATCACATCTTTTTATCTCATCTTGAATATCTGCACTTTTCTTTAGTTCTATAACTCCAAAGCTACAAGTTATTTTTCCAGCCTCTTCAAAAGAGTAAGCACTCAGGTTTTCTCTGATTTTCTCTGAAAGTTCAACTCCACCTAAGAGGCTTGTATGAGGTGCTACTATCATAAACTCTTCGCCACCCCATCTAGCAAATATATCTGTATTTCTAATGCTATTGTTTACGACAGAGGCTAAATCAATCAAAACCTTATCACCTATTAGATGTCCATAGTTGTCATTTATTTTTTTGAATCTATCAATGTCAAACATTATAAGAGATACTGGCATCTCATATCTTTTGAGTAGCTCTATCTCTCTATTTAGTAGCTCATTTAGTTTGTTTCTGTTGTAGATTTTGGTCAGATCATCATAATATGCTCTCTCTTCAAGCATGATAATATCGCTAATATCTTGGCAAGTCCCATCTATTTTTGTGATAAATCCATTTTTATCAAAAAAGACCTCTACGCTAAATCTAACAATCTTCTCCTCTTCACCCATCTCTTTTAGATGTGCTTCTCTACTCATGAGATTATTATCTTTTGTTAGATTCCTAAAAAGAATAGTTAGGTTTTTGAGATCATGTTTTGATATCTTTTTTAGGATAGATTTAAGAGTTACATCTCCCTCTTTGAGAGCCAAAATTTTTATAAGCTCTTTTGAGGTGTAGATTTTGCTCTCTTGTGTATCAAAACTAAAACTTCCTAGTTTTGTGATTCTTTGAGCATTTTCTAGATCTCTTTTGCTTCTATCTAGCTTGATGTTTGTCTCTATTAGATCTTTTGTCCTCTCTTGTATGATTTCTTCTAGATCTCTGTTTGTTTTTTCAAGCAAAATCTTATATCTCTTCTCAGCTGTGATATCTACAAAAATTGCTGAAATTATATTATCTTTTCCCTCATCAAAAGTGATAGAATAAAACCTATCATTATGTTCGATATATGTATTATCCTTTATCTCCCCACTCTTCAATAGACCTTTTAGTTTTTTGTGATTTTTGCTAAATATATCATCAAATTTTTTAGAGAGAATATTTTCCCCAAAGATTCTTTTTGCCTCTTTGTTTGCCCACTGGAAACTTATCTGCTCATCTTGCACAAAAAACTCAACAACAGCTTGGGGAAAAGAGTTGAGTACACTTTTTGTGGTAAAAATAGCGTTGGAGACAGAATCGTTGATATTTTTATTTAGCTCATTTAATATATCTCTTTTTGTTATGATACCCTCTATTTTTCTCCCCTCTAGGACTAGAGCATAATTGCAACTATTTATCTCCAAGAGATTTAGAAGCTCATCAATACTATCTCTAGCTTTAGCACGAATAAATTTTTTGCTTATAAGTGAAGATATAGGAGTGTCCAAAGTAGCACTCCCGATTTTTGAGACTATCTCGCTCTCTAAAAGCACACCTTCAATATTTTCATCTTTTGAGAGAATGGGAAGTACACTTATTCTATTTTGACACATTACTGATAGAGCCTCTTTGAGGGTTGTGTCTATATATTGTGTTATCACATCTCTTTTCTCTTTCAAAAAGTGCTCAGCAACTATTTTTTGACTATTTATCTCTTTTTGGAGTGTGTTTACAAGATCATCATGAGTTAAAAATCCTCTATATTCTCCATCCATATTTGTGACCACTACTCTTCTGATGCTATTTTTTGACATCAGGTCAAGTACATGCAAAACATCTCTATTCTCTTCAGTTGTGATAAGATCTTTTGAAGCATAATCTATTGCTCTGTTTTGAAAATTGATCTCATCATTAAAGAGATTTATGATATCTCGCTCGGTTATTATGGCTATAGCTTTTCCATCATCTATAAATACATTTGCACCTTTTTTGTGCCTTAAGATAGCCTCTTTTGCATCAAAAAGTGTCGCCTCTAGTCCAAGTGGTTCAGTGTTGTTCTCAACTATCGTAGAAATTTTCAAAGATTTAGTCCTGATTAAAATTTTTAACAGATTCTAACAAGTTTTATGTTTGTTTATGGTTATAAATATTGCACCTACTACAATAGGCAATGCTCCAAAAATTTGATATAAAGAGGGCAAGGAATCTAGCAAAATATATGAGAAAAACATAGTAAAAAAAGGCGTTAGAGCCGCCATAGCTGCAGCTTTTGTAACACTTATCCTATAAATTGCCTCTATCCAAAATATTTTTGATAGTCCAAAGGCTAACACCCCATTAAAAAGAAGCAGCCAAAATACTGAGCTTATATCTGAAAAAGTTGGTACATCTTCAAAATATAGGGCGATTAAAATCAAAAAAGGCAAAGAGATAACACTTCTAGAGAAGAGTAAAACTTCACTATCTACATAGACTCTAGCAGATCTTTGGAAGTGGTTAGCAATAGGTGCAATCATAGCTGAGATAAGCACAAATAGGTCACCCCTGTTGGGATCTATCTTGCCAGGGAAGAGTATCATTAGAGCACCCAAACTCATCAAAACTGCACCAAAAACATGGAATCTAGCAAGTCTCTCTTTTTTGAAAACTCTAAAAAATATATATGAGAAAAAGACTTGAGTAAAAAGTATCACAGCAGCATTTGAAGGTGTAGTAAACTTCAACCCAATGTAGAAAAAAATAAATAGTAGCATAATAAAAAGTGATGATAAAAAGATATCTCTATAGGCTCTTTTCTCTCTAAACTGATGCCATTTATTGCCAAAAATAATAATTGATGTAAAAAAGATAAGGGCAAAAATAAGTGAAATTGAAAGAGAAAAAATAGGTGAAATATGCTCATAAGTCAGAATCACCACAATAGGAAAAAATCCTGAAATAAGTGTCTCTAGAGATAAAAATATCTCACCTTTTCGCTCTCTAGTAATATTTTTAATCAAAAAAGCCCCTAAGTTGTTGAAAATAGATTTAATGTTATTCTTTTGAGGTATAATAACGCAACTTAGCACCAAAAAGATAACAACAACCAAGCTAGAGGGGAAAAATTGAGTACAGAGATGATATCCAACCATGCAAAGCTTCAAGCCCTACTTGAGAAGATTGTATATTTTAAAGATAATCTCCAAAGTATGGATGAATTTGCTGATGCTATCTCTTCAGAGGTCTATAGCTTTGCAAAATCACAAAATGATCTAATCGAGCAGCTAAATAGAGTAGGAGCAGCACTTTCAGCTGAAAAGAATTTATCAAAACTTCTAGATATGATTCTAACTCAAACTAGAAATATTACAAATGCAGATGGTGGAACGCTCTACCTAAAAAATGAGCAAAATCAGTCACTAAAATTTACTGTAGTTGAAACAATATCTCTAAATATCAAGATGGGTGGTGTAAGTGGTGAGATAACTTGGCCTGAGATGAAGCTATATGATGAAAATGGTAATAAAAATTCACATATTGTTGCAGCTCAGTGTGCTCTAACTGGCAATAGCATAAACATAAAAGATGTTTATGACACTCAAGAGTTTAACTTTGATGGACCAAAAAAGTTTGATGCATCAAACAACTATCGCACAAAGTCTATGCTTGTTTTACCACTAAAAAATCATATTGATGAGATTATTGGAGTATTGCAGCTTATAAATAGAAAAGATTCACAAAGTGGCGAGAGTATTGAGTTTGGTCAAGATGATGAGAGCATTGCTCTCTCTTTGGCTTCTCAAGCCGCTATTGCTATTACAAATGCAAATCTAGTCAATGATCTTGAGGCACTTTTAGAATCTTTTATCAAAACCATCGCTGTAGCAATAGATGAGAAGTCTCCATATACTGGTGGTCATGTTAGAAGAATGACTGAAATTTGTATGCTTTTTGCAAATGCTATAAATAATGCTACAGAGGGCAAGTATAAAGATATAACTTATAATGAAGATAACCTAAAAGAGATCTATATGGCTGGGTGGATGCACGATGTTGGCAAGATAACCACGCCAGAGTTTGTAGTAGATAAATCCAAAAAACTTGAAACTATATATGATCGCATAGAGAGTGTGGAGGCTAGGGCTGAAATATATAAAAGAGATGTAGAGATTGAATTTCTAAAGAGGATAAGCAAAGAGAGCGATAGAGAGAATATAGAGAGACTAGAAAAAGAGCTAGAAGAGAAAAAAAGAGCTATAGATGAAGATGTAGAATTTTTACAATCATGCAACAAAGGTGGAGAATTTATGCCTGATGATGCTGTGGAGAGAGTACAAAAAATAGGAGAGATAGAGATTAAAATAGGCAATAAATCACAAAAACTCCTAAGTGAAGATGAAATAAAAAATCTAACCATCAGAAAAGGCACACTTACTGATGAGGAGAGAGCAAAAATAAATGACCACGCTAAAATATCTCTTGAGATGCTCAAAAAACTTCCATTTCCAAAAAAATATAGAAATATCCCAGAGATTGCTGGAGCACACCATGAGAAGATAAATGGAAAAGGTTATCCTAGAGGCTTAAGTGCTGAAGAGATTACCCTAGAGGGCAGAATCTTGGCAATTGCGGATGTTTTTGAGGCTCTAACTGCCCCTGATAGACCATATAAAGATCCATATAAGATGAGTGTGGTTAGAAAGATTTTGGGATTTATGGTAAAAGATGGCGAGATTGATGGGGAGTTGCTACAATTTTTCTATGATAATAATCTAGACACTGAGTATGCAAAAAAAGAGCTAAAACCAGAACAGCTTGATATAGTGAGTTAAAAGTTGTTAAAAAAATTCCTAACCCACTTTTTTATAGCAGTTATTTTAAGTGTTATACTCTCATTAGTCTATCTAAAACTACCAACTTCATATCTTGTTATTGATAATAAACTTCGTGACTTTATGTTTCTCTTTAGGGGTGAGATGGAGGGTGGCAAAGATGTTGTCATAGTGGATATTGATGAGAGAAGTCTAAAAGAGCTAGGGCAGATGCCATGGTCAAGAGATAAATTTGCACAGATGCTTATAAATATGACAAATGCTGGAGTTGGGATTATTGGATTTGATATTGTTTTCCCAGAGTATGATGCCTCTTCTCCTCTCAAAGTCGCTAGAGAGTATGGTTTGCCAACAGAAAATCTTCCAGATTTTGATGCAATATTTGCAGAAGTTGTTGCAAATACGCCAACTCTACTAGGTTATGTTTTTAATCTTGAGGATAACACATCAAACTCAGAAGCATACCCTCAAATACCAGCTATATTTATAGAGAAAAACAGAGATGATAGTAGCTATATGTTTGAGCCAAAAGGGATAATATTAAATATTCCAAATCTTCAAGAGGGTAGCTACTCAAGTGGTTTTTTCAATATGGTGCCAGATGATGATGGTGTTGTTAGAAATGTACCTCTTGTGATGAGGTATGAAAATATGATATTTCCATCGCTCTCTTTTGAGATGCTAAGAATCGCTTCATCACAAAGTAAGGTTTATATAAACTACAATGACATAGGCGTAGAGAGTGTAGATTTGGGTGAGCTAAATATTCCAACTGATAGATATGGGAGGATTTTTGTAAATTTCAGAGGTGGAAAGTTTAGCTACAAATACATCTCTGCACTAGATATCTACAATAATGAGTTTGACCCAAAAGATATAGAGGGTAAATTTATACTTATTGGTACATCTGCTGCTGGATTGCTAGATCTTAGAGCTATGCCTTTTGATAGTGCAATACCTGGAGTTGAAATACATGCAAATATTATTGATAATATCTTAAAAGGTGATCTTCTCTCCAAACCAGCTTGGGCAGATGGTCTAAACCTCCTTTCGATTCCTATTATTACTATTTTCCTCTCACTTATGTTAGCTTTTGCAGGTACTATGCTCTCCATTGCCATTATTGCTACTTTTGGATTTGGGCTTAGCTATTATCTCTACTATATGCTTTTTAGTGAGGGTGTAGTCTTAAGCATACTATTTCCTCTAGTTGCCTTTGTAGTCTCTTTTATCTCTTCAACATTTGTAAACTATTTCTTAGAATCTAGACAAAAAGATAGGATCAAAGCAAAATTTTCTTCAAAAGTTAGTCCAGGTGTTATGGAGGATATCCTAAAAGATTTAGATAGTGATGTACTAGCAGGTAAAGAGAGAGAGATTACTGTATTTTTCTCAGATGTTAGGAACTTTACAAACATTTCAGAAGCTATGGGGAATCCAAAAAACCTCATAGAGTTTATGAACGCTTTTATGGATCCAATGACTGATATTATCATAAAAAAAGAGGGCACAATAGATAAATTTATGGGTGATGCTATTATGGCTTATTGGAATGCCCCACAAGATGTCAAAAATCACGCAGATAAAGCACTAAGTGCAACACTAGAGCAACTACATGAGGTTAGAAATCTAAACATAAGATTAAGAGAAGATGCTAGGTTTCAACCAGTAGTAGAGATGTCAGATAGATTGGGGAAACCTATTTTAGATATTGGTATTGGTTTAAATAGCGGTGTTGCTATTGTAGGGGAGATGGGTTCATCAACTAGAGCTGATTATACAGTTATTGGTGATCCTATAAATCTAGGAGCTAGACTAGAATCCCTTTGTAAATTCTACAACTCAAAATGTAATATCTCAAATTTTACAAAAGAGCTACTAAAAGATGAATATATTTTTAGATTCTTAGATCTTGTGACTGTAAAGGGTAAAAGTGAACCTATAGAGATTTGGCAAGTGTATGATTATGCTGATACTAAAAAATTTGAATTTCCATTATATACCCTGCCTCTAGAAAAATTAGAAGAAGAGCTAGACTCTTATCATAAAGCTATCAAGCTCTATAAAGAGGCAAATTTTAAAGATGCTCTAAAGATATTTACAGAGATAGAGGCGTGGAAAGAAAAATCAAACAATGCAGTCTATAAGATGTATATAGAGAGATGTGAGCACTACATAGAGGCTCCACCAGTAGATTTCAATGGAGTATTTGTCCACACTACAAAGGGGTAGTCGATTGATTGGTAGAAAAGGGAGGATTTTAGAAGCAAGAAAACTACCTGTTGGAATACAAACATTTTAAGAGGTGATAGATGATAATTATGTCTATATCGATAAAACAGATATTGCACTAGAACTCGTAGAATCTTATAAATACATATTCCTCCCTCATCCTAGAAGATTTGTAAATCTCTATTTTTAGATACGCTTAAGGGCAGAATAGACCTAACCATCAAGCTATCAAACACCATCTATCTGCTTGAATTCAAAACAGATGGTGCAAATGCCCTCTATCAACTCAAAGAGAAGCAATACCACGAAAAATATATGAGCGAGAAAAAAGATATATATCTTGTAGGTATTGAGTTTGATGTGAAAGAGAGAAATGTGAGTGGTGTGGAGTGGAAGAGGATTTAAGGGTTGAGAGATTCTATATATAATCAGAAGCTATAATTTATCTATAGATAGCTACAATAAAAAAAGCTAAAAAACATAGGGCGAAGTGTGGGTGGTATGAAAAAATTATTGATATTGGGCTTTTTACTCATATTTGGCACAATGAGTGCGTGGGCTTGGAATATCGGTGCTAAGCCGTGACTTTTGAATACGACGAAAACAAAAGCGTCGCAAACAAACAAAAACATGGCATTGATTTTGAAGAGGCAAAAAAGCTTTTTGCCGATAAAGATGCGATAATCTATCCATCAAACCATGCCACGGAGGAGAGATTTTTTGCAGTTGGTCTCATTGATGATAAAATCTACACAGCGATTATTACTTTTAGAGGCAAAAATATTAGAATCATCAGCACAAGAAGAGCTAGACAAAAAGAGATTGAACAATACGAAAGGTTAAGAAATGAAAACAATAACGGCTGAAGAGCTGGATAAAAAGTTTGATGACGGTGAAGATGTGAGCGAATATATGGACTTTTCAAAAGCCAAAAGGATAAAAGAGTTTATCTTAGAAAATAAGAATGAACAAGAGGATGTGCATATTTACTTTCCAAAAAGCGTGCTTGCCATAATCGATAAAAAAGTGCAAGAGATAGGTATAGATAGAGAATCGTTTATCAAGATGGTAGTGGCTGAGAGGTTAAATATTTTAGAGACAACTCACTAAATCAAAGACTATGAGGCATTTGATTTGATGTTGGTTAGAGCTGACAAAGCTCTTTATAGTGCAAAAAATGGTGGAAGAAATATGGTAGTTTATAAATAGGTCTGACTTTATTGGTAAAAAGTATTTTAGCCAATCAAAAATAGAACCAAAAGTGGGGATAAAATTTTAAAATGATAAAATATTAAAACAATGAAGAAGTAGCTTATAGCTTAAGTATTGAACTAATTTATAGAGAAATAAAAATATAAAGAGAGGGATTTTGTGGCAAAACATCTTATTAATAGTAGAGATTTTTCAGTTGATGAGATAGTAGAGCTTTTTGATGAGGCTAGAGAATTTTTAGATGTTCAAAGCAGTGATTTGCTAAATGGGAAGTTAATAATCACTATTTTTTTTGAAAATTCAACTAGAACTCTTAGCTCATTTGAGATAGCTGCAAAGAGACTTGGTTGTGAGGTTGTTAGCCTAAATGTTTCTAAAAGTTCAACTAGCAAGGGTGAGACACTTTATGATACAGCTGCAAACCTAAATGCTATGAGTCCTCATGCTATTGTAGTTAGGCATAAAAACTCAGGTGTGCCACAGATTTTATCAAATCATGTGAGTTGCTCTATCATAAATGGTGGCGATGGTTCACATGCTCACCCAACTCAAGCACTGCTAGACCTTTTTACAATAATGCAAATTCACAAAGATGTGAAGGGCAAAAAAATAGCAATAGTTGGTGATATAAAAAACTCTAGAGTTGCAAATAGCAATATAGAGCTACTTACTAGATTTGGTATGGATGTGATATTGGTAGCTCCTCCTCATTTTATGCCAAAAAGTGGACTAAAAAAGAGTTATAGATTAGAAGATGTGGTCGATGAGGTAGATGTATTGATGTCTCTTAGAACTCAAATAGAGAGGCATGAGCAGCCTATATATGCATCTTTGAAAGATTACGCAAGCGATTATTGCATCACAAAAGAGATGATAGGGGATAGGGATATAATAGTAATGCACCCAGGCCCAGTAAATAGAAATATCGATATAGATGATGAGGTCTTAAGCGACCCTAGATGCAAGGTTTTAGATCAAGTTAAAAATGGAGTTGCCTTGCGTATGGCGGTACTAAAAAAGCTTCTTATTTAGCTTTTTTAGCTTTTTTATCTCCTCTAGTTACTTTATTCATCGCTTCAAACATCTCATCACTTGACATCTCCATCTCTAGATACATCTCATATATTTTATCAGCATGAGACATAAAATCTTCATTTTCTATTCCATTTGAAGTTATATGTATATTGTTGTGTAGCTTCTCATGAGATTTTATCACATTTAAAAATTCACTATTTTTTGAAAATCTTTTTGCCAGAGTATCTTTGATATGTTGTCCAAATTTACATGAGCTCTCATCAGGAATCTCTTTTGTGATTTTGCCCTGCATTATGAAGCCATAGGTTATATACTTGAAGATTATATGTTCGATTTTTGCCAAAGTCAAAATCGTTTGATCCTCTATGATAGAAGTATTTGACTCTAGTGTTTCAGCTTGAGTATTTATTGTGTTAAATATATTTTTAAATGATGTAACTTTATCATTTGAAGTGGTTGTAATCTCTTTAATTTTTTTAGAATCAGATGCTATTCCAGCCATCTCATCTGATATCATACCTATTGATGTAGTTATTTTACTTGTTGCATCTTGAGTGCTTTCTGCTAGTTTTCTAACCTCTTCTGCAACTACAGCAAAACCTCTACCATGCTCTCCAGCACGAGCAGCTTCAATAGCAGCATTTAGAGCTAGTAAGTTTGTCTGCTCTGCAATATCTTTGATAAGTCCAGCGATTGATGAAACCTCTGTCATTCTTTGTAAGAATCCACTTATTGCATCATCAGTGTTTTGTACAGCTTCAAATAATCTATTGAGATCTTGATTTATTATCTCTATATTTTTCACACCCTCTGAAGATTTTACAGAGATATCATAGGACTCTTTTGATGTTTGAGCCACCATATTTACGCTTTTTTGGAGGTCATTTTGCATAGCTCCAAGATTTTTCTCCAAAGAGTTTGAGCTTAGCTTTGAAACTGAGCTAATAAGGGCATTTTTTCTATTAAATTCACTATTTTTCTGCATCTCTTTTATGACATTATTGATAGTATCTATGTTTTTTGCGTATCCACCCTTTAGTCCGCGAGAAAGTGCAACTCTGAAGAATTTTTCATTATTTGCATAAGATATAGATGTTTTTATCTCTCTCATGAAAGCCTCTAGCTGATCTGCTACATTGTTGAGATTCCAACTTATATCTCCAATGATTCCGCTATCTTTTATTCTTGTAACTCTTGATTCAAACTTTCCATTGTACATATCTGAAGCTACAGTATTAATCTCTTTTGCACTTTTCTCAAGAGATGAAATAGAACTTAGAGCGTAAGAGCCAATGATTACAGATACAATAGAGGCAATAATTGTAATAATATATGCATTATCTAAAAAAATTGAACATATTAGAGTTATCAATGATATCCCAATAAGTAGGAGTATTGGATTTTTTATCTTAGATAGATAGGATAAATTGCTCATAGCTTACACCTTTTGAGTTTAGTAAATTAAGTAGAAACGCTACACTTGCATCAAGGCCATCTTTTTTTTCTATTTCAAGAAGCTTTTTATAGATTCCATTAACCGCATCTATTTGCTCTTTTGTTGGTTTTCTTCTGACGGAGTGATAACCGATGATTTTATCATTTACATCATAAGAGGCAGTGACATTTGCAAAAACCCAATAGAAGCCCCCATCTCTTGAAAGGTTTTTTACAAAAGCAAATATCTCTTCACCTTGAGATACTGTATCCCAAAGTAGTTTGAATACCGCCGCTGGCATATCAGGATGCCTTATGATACTATGAGGGGCACCAAGAAGCTCATCTTCTCTATATCCAGCAAGTTTTACAAATAAATCATTGCCATAAGTTATATATCCTTTTGTATCGGTTTTTGAGACTATGATCTCATCATCAGCAAAAGTTTTCTCAGAATTTATGGGGGTAGGTGGTTTCATTATGAATCCTTCTAAGCTTTTTTGACATTTAATATTTCTACCAATGTTAATTTTTGCATTGAGCTATAAAGCTCATTTTTGTGAACAACTAGTGTAAGTTTGATATTGTGAATCTCTACAAATTCTAAAAGTGAACCAATAATTGATGATGGTAAACTCATAGCATCATGTATGATTACTTTTACATTTTTGTCAGGATTTATAGTTATAACATTTTGGAGCGTAGATTTTATAGCTACTATATCTTGGTAGTTTACTACATCTTCATAGATATCAAACCTCGCCTCTTCCCCATCAATACTTTTATCAAGTCTCATTTTATGCTCCCAAGCTTTTTGATTATGACAGCTCTATTACCTGCAATATTATAGTAGATTCCATCTGTATTATCGTTTGCCATTTTTATTCCTCTACCATTGAAATTTGACATATCTGTAGATTTTACCAGCTTTAACACTGAAGCAACATTAAAGCCATCACCCTCATCAAGAACTACAATAATCAAAATAGTATCATCTTTTACTTTCAACTCGTAAGTATCTATAAAAATAGCTCTATCATTTTTCTCTTCAAGCCTATTTTGCAGGTATTCATCATACTCTCCATTGACTATTAATGCTCTTTTTTGATTATAGGTGATACCTAGGTTGCCATGCTCAACTGCATTAAATCCGATCTCAAAAAGAGCACTATTTAGCTTTGAGTTATCAAGCTTATCTAAATATATTGCACAATTTTGTAAAATTTTTGAGTTTATTTCACAAAACTTATCAATGGAGGTGCCAATTTTATAACTACTCTTCTTTTTATTTGTCAAATCTAACCTATTTAGAAAAATTAGCGTAGTGTCATCTTGAGAATCTTTTGTCATCTTTTTAAATCTTGAAACTATATCATTTAGAGTAAATGCACTTTCAAAAGAACTCTCAAGATGATTTTGGAAAAGCTCTCCATTTTTGCATTGTGTCTCTACAAGACCATCTGAATATATTAGCATCTTCTTAAATCTATAAGACTCTTTTATGTTTACTTTAAAATCTTTTCTATTTTTTGTAATGGGCGGATTTAGACTTGTAATCTCCTCAATATTTCCATCGTCATTTTCAATCAAAACAGGTGGCATTGAGAAGTTTACTATCTCTATTTTCTCTTCATCAAAATTTTGATACAAGAAAATCGCACAGAGCATCTCTTCATCTAAGAGTTGGTTTTTGATAAAGTCTAAAAATGAGTTAATAAGCTCTTTTATATCAAAATTTTTACCTCTATTTTTAAGTAGATTATAATTTATATGAGAGATTGATTGTATAGATGTCACAGAGGCTGAGAGACCTTTGCCCATAGCGTCTATGATATAAAAGAAGTATCTATTTTCACAAACCCTAAAAGTACCATAAGAATCACCACTTAAAATATCTAGAGGTTTATAAAAAGTAGAGAAAAATATCCCATTTTCATAGATAAAAGAGAGCTCATCTACTATGATTTTTTGCTGTTTTTTGAAAGCCATCTGCTGTTGAAGTGTGTGATATCTATCTTTATAGATGTGAAGCTCTAACTCCCTCTCTTTTGCAACTCTTAGCTGCTCATAAGCATCCTCTAGTATGTCATTGTTGTAATTTAACTCTCTATTTTTCTCCTCTATCTCTTTTTGGAGCTTCTGACTTTTGACAATAGTGTATGCTTTTTTGAGTGCAGATGCCATCTTTTTTATCTCTATAGGCTTTATCAAAAATACTGTGATTCCTACTTCTATTGATTTTAGTAAGTAGCTACTATCGCTAAATGCACTCATGATTATGATAGGAATCTCTTCATCTAGCTTTCTTATCTCTTTTGACATATCAAGACCATCAAGCTTTGGCATCTCAATATCACTCATGATCACATCAGGAGATTTGCTTTTATAAAACTCTAGCCCCTCTTGTCCATTGGAAGCTATTATTAGTTCACTTACATATTTTTTGAGGTGGATTTTTGTTGCTTCTTGAATAGCTGCATCATCTTCAACAAAAAGAAGCTTTAGCTCTAGAGGTTCAGTTTTAACTCTTGTTTTTATCAATGTTTTACTTTTGAAGTTGGTTGACCAAAATAATACCCTTGTGCGTAATCAATACCCAACTCTTTTATAGTGTCAAATATAGCTTTTGAATAGACATATTCAGCTACTGTTTCTACTTCTATTTTTTTTGCAAAATCTACTATAGTTTGCACGACTGCTTTTGAGTTGTTGTCTGTATTGATATTTTTAATCATAGAGCCATCTATTTTTAGATAATCAACCTTTAGCTTAATAAGATACTCAAAATTTGAGTAACCTGTACCAAAATCATCTATAGAGATTCTTACCCCACACTCTTTGACTTTATCTATAAAGCTTATAACTTCTTCAAAATTATTTATACCCTCTGATTCTATAATCTCTACTATTAGCCTATCACCAATATCATACTTTATACAGTTTTTGATGATAAAATTTATAACCTCACTATTTAACATATCCTCAACACTTAGATTGATAGAAAAAGAGTGTTTGCTATCTCTAAACTCTTCAAACGATTTTGCCAAAATAGTCTTTGTGAGCTTATGGTAAATCTTATTTTTCTTTGCAACATTTAGAAAATGAATTGGTGAAATATACTCCCCATTTTCATCTACTATCCTCATAAGTGCCTCATATTTTACAATCTTCCCATCTTCGCATCTTGCTATAGGCTGGAAAAGAGGGACTATCTTGTCATTTTCAAGTGCTTTATTTAGCCTTTTTCTCCAGTTGAAGTTGGTCTCAAACTTCTGCATAGCCTGCATAGATTCGTTCCAAGTTAGCTGATGTTTTTTCTCTTTTTTTGCAATTTTTAGAGCAATATCTGCATTTGGTAGAAGCTGGAGTGTTCCATAAGATATACCTATTGTGACAGAAATATTGACATGGTTTTGCTCATCAACTTGAAATTTCTTATTTTCTAAGGAGCTAATAATATATGAAGCTAACATCTCAAATTCATCTAAGTCCATAAGCCCAGTACTCAAAAATCCAAACTCATCTGCATGAAGTCTATAAAATCTACTCTTTTCAGGCAAAAGCTCTTTTATAAATGAGGAGATTTCAACTAGAAGTCTATCTCCTGTTTTATTTCCATATAGGTTGTTTAGCTCTTGAAATGAGTCAATATTTATTATCATCAGCAAGGATTCTAAGTTTTCATCTATAGCTTCTAAAATTGCTCTTCTATTTTTGAGATTTGTTAGCTCATCGTTGTAGAATTGGTATTCAATAGTATCTAGCATGCTATTGAATACACTCTGCATAGATTTTATCTCTTCAATATTATTTCCTACATGTACTCTCTTGCCCAAATCTTTGGTGCTTTTGATAGAATCTACTAAAGATATGAAATTTTTCATAGGCCTAAGAAGATATCTTCTAAAATTCAGAAATAGAACCAAAAACATCACAAATGAGAAGAGGATAATAAACCCAATAAAGAAGTTTATCATCTGATTTAGTGAGACTTTTAGCTCATCAACTGGATAGGAGATATTTATCACACCTAGTACATTATCAACTTTGGCATTTGTGTGACATTTGAGGCACTCATCTTTTGCCAAAACAGGGAAATAGTAGATAATAGTATCATCATTTATTACATCTAAAATTTCCTTACCATGAAGAGCTCTTTTTATCTTCACACTGCTCTCTCTTGCTATTTTATCCCTCTCTATCTCCCCATAGAGTTGTGAGACTAGCTCTCCTCTATAGACATTGATATTCATCTTTTTATCGACCCTATTTAATCTATCTACTATCTCTTTTAGCTCATCTTTGTTCCATCCTTTTGCCATTGCAGAGTAGAGGGATTCAAAGACTAGAGAGGAGGTTTTTCTTGCATCAATTTGAGCAAGATTTGATATAGCTTCTCTTTTTATATACTCACCATAAAAAAAAGATGCAACTAATGTAAAGATAAGCATCATTGTGATTATTTTTGCTGTTATTTTCGTGTAGGTAGTACTTTTCAAAAGAGAGCTCCAATGCAAAAAAATAAGCTTAATTATATTATATACTTCACACATATTATCATAACTTAATAAAAAAGTTCTAGAACACTAGGTGTTTCTATCTCAAAAAGAGAGTGCCAAAAATAGAAAAAAATGAAAAAGTGTCAATTAAGATATAAAAATAAGATTCAAATTAACTCTTTTAAAGTACAATTTCTCTACTCAAGAAAAAATAGGAGACCCTTCTTATGAAGTATATTAAGTTTTTCAAAGACCTCAACAACAAAGATGTACCACTAGTAGGTGGAAAAAATGCAAGCATTGGTGAAATGTTTCAAGAGTTAGTTCCTATGGGGATTAAAGTACCAAATGGTTTTGCAATCACTAGTGAAGCATACTGGTATCTGCTAGAAAATGGCGGTATCTTAGAGAAGATGAAAGATCAGCTAAGAGACATAGATGTAACTGATCTTTATGTCTTAAAAGCAAGAAGCAAGGCAGTGAGAGAGATGCTTTTAGCTACTCCTTTTCCAAAAGATCTCAGAGATGATATCTTAGAGGCTTATACGATGTTGAGCAGAGAGTATGATATGGATGAAGCTGATGTGGCGGTTAGAAGTTCAGCCACAGCTGAGGATTTGCCAGATGCAAGTTTTGCTGGCCAACAAGACACATATCTCTCAGTGCAAGGTCCACAAGAGCTTATCCAATATGTAAAGAGATGTTTTGCTTCGCTTTTTACAGATAGAGCAGTAAGCTATAGAGCTAGTAGGGGTTTTGATCACTTCAAAGTTGCTCTCTCAATTGGTGTGCAAAAGATGGTGCGAAGTGACAAGGGAAGCTCTGGAGTTATGTTTTCTATTGATACAGAGACTGGCTTTAAAGATGCGGTATTTATCACAAGTAGTTGGGGGCTAGGTGAAAATGTCGTAGGTGGAACTGTAAATCCTGATGAGTTTTATGTGTTTAAACCTACACTAGCTAAAGGCAAAAAACCAATTATAAAAAGAAAAATAGGCCATAAACATCTAAAAATGATCTATGCTGCTCCTGGAAGTGAACACCCTACAAAAAATATCCCTGCTACTACTGATGAGATGGATACATTTTCACTCAATGATGAAGAGGTTTTAGAGCTAGCAAAATATGCAGCAACTATAGAAGATCACTACACAAAAGAGGCAGGTGAGTATCGTCCTATGGATATGGAGTGGGCAAAAGATGGCATAAGTGGCGAGCTTTTTATTGTTCAAGCTAGACCTGAAACTGTTATCTCTCAACAGATTAAAAAAAGTGGTGGTAACTCTATAGAGAAATACTCACTCAAGGCAATGCCAGCTAACAAAAGAGAGATTTTGGTTGTCGGTAGAGCAGTAGGTGGCAAGATAGGAAGTGGCAAGATTCGTGTTATTTCAGATATTACACATATGGATGAGCTTCAAGCTGGTGAGGTGCTTGTCACTGATAACACCGATCCAGATTGGGAACCAGCGATGAA
The DNA here is from genome assembly GCA_011390245.1 of Campylobacterales bacterium. GTDB lineage: Bacteria > Campylobacterota > Campylobacteria > Campylobacterales > JAABSR01 > JAABSR01. The sequence continues at coordinate 1,922 of JAABSR010000014.1, read as the reverse complement.
AAAAGCAAGTGCAGTTATCACAAATCGTGGTGGAAGAACTTGCCATGCTGCAATTGTTGCTAGAGAGATAGGAGTGCCTGCTATTGTTGGAGCTTTGGGTGCAACTGAAAAGCTAGAAAATGGCATAGAGGTGACTGTATCTTGTGCTGAGGGTGAAGATGGTTATGTTTATGAGGGTCTTTGGCCTTTTGAAGTAGAGACTATTGATGTAAGTAATCTAGTCCAACCAAAGACAAAAATATATATGAATGTAGGTGATCCACAAAAGGCTTTTGGTTTTGCACAGATTCCTAATAATGGAGTAGGGCTTGCTAGGATGGAGTTTATTATAAACAACTACATAAAAGCTCACCCTCTAGCACTTGTTGATCTCTATCACTACAAGACAGATATCCCAGATCTTGATGAGGTAAAACGCATCATCAAAGGTTATGCAAATCCTAAAGATTTTTTTATCAAAAAAATTGCAGAGGGCGTTGGTATGATTGCTTCAGCATTCTATCCAAATCCAGTTATCGTGCGAACTTCAGATTTTAAATCAAACGAATACAAAAAGATGGTTGGTGGTAGTAAGTATGAACCACATGAAGAGAATCCAATGATTGGATATAGAGGTGCTAGCAGATACTATTCAGAGCAGTATAGACCAGCTTTTGAGTGGGAGTGTCAAGCATTGGCAACTGTAAGAAATGAGATGGGACTTACCAACATGAAGGTGATGATACCATTTTTGAGATCTCCAAAAGAGGGCGAGAAAGTTCTAGAGATCATGGCTGCAAATGGTCTAGTACAAGGTGAAAATGGACTAGAGATTTATGTAATGTGTGAGCTACCTACAAATGTAATTTTGGCTGATGAGTATCTAAAGTTATTTGATGGATTCTCAATTGGTTCAAATGACCTTACACAGCTCACACTAGGTGTAGATAGAGATGGAGAGTTGGTTTCTCATATTTTTGATGAGAGAGACCCAGCTGTTATGCGTATGCTTGAGATGGCTATTGATTCTTGTAGAAAAGCTGGAAAGTATGTAGGGATTTGTGGACAAGCACCTAGTGATTATGAAGAGATTGCTGAATTCTTGGTAAGAAAAGGGATAAGTTCACTCTCACTAAATCCAGATAGCGTGCTAAGCACTTGGGAAAATGTATTAAAAATTGAAAAAAGCCTATAGCTTAACCTCTAAGGCTTTTTTTATGCATGAGTTGATTGTTTGATGTTCACTTAGATGTCTCTTGATATCTTTTGGGATGGAAGCCTCTGTTGTTTTGCCAATAGCAACAGCCTCCATCCCTTTGACTTTTCCATATTTTTGAAAAAAACACTCTACATTTTTTGGTGATGTGAAGATAACTATAGCATCATCCTCTACAGTTTTATCTATATTTTGACAAGCTGATTTGTATAGAGTAATCTCATCTATCTCTACTCCAAGTTCAGAAAATATTTTTTTTAAATTATGAGCACTCTTTTTGGCTCTAGGGTATAAGACTTTTTTTCCTCTAAGAGTCTCTGCTACTTTATTGGCGAACTCTATACCATCACTAGAGAAAAATAGATCACTACTTTTTGCGTTGTAGTTCAAAGCTAGTTCATGGGTTTTGAGACCTATTGGATAAGATTCTATCTCTCTCCAAGATTTTGAGATTTTTTCACAAGCTTTTATAGCATTTTGTGAAGTAAATATGATTGCTTCATAATCTAAAAAATCTATTTTTTCATCAAAAAATGATATCTCTAGAAGAGGTAGGCTTATCACATCTTCAAAAGATTTTGAGGATGTGATGTATATCTTTTTATCTATTCCCACTCTATGGTTGAGGGAGGTTTTGAGGATATATCATACACAACTCGATTTATCCCATCTACCTCATTTATGATTCGCGTGCTAATCTTCTCCAAAAGATCATGAGGAAGATGTG
>JAABSR010000151.1 GCA_011390245.1 Campylobacterales bacterium | reverse complement strand
TATATAGAGATGAGATCATAAAAGAGGAGGAGCTTCCTATAAAACTCACTTCTCATACTCCATGCTTTAGGAAAGAGGCTGGAAGTGCTAGAAGAGATACAAGAGGTATCATAAGAGAGCACCAGTTTCACAAAGTAGAGCTAGTGGCTATTACAAAACAAGAAGATAGCCAAAGAATCCATCAAGAGATGATAGATTGTGCTTCTTCTCTTTTGGAATCACTTGCCCTTCCTCATAGACTAGTACAGCTTTGTAGTGGGGATATCGGCTTTTCTGCTAGCAATACTGTAGATATTGAGGTGTGGTTGCCTGGTCAAAACTGCTACAGGGAGATAAGCTCTATATCAAACACTAGAGACTTTCAAGCAAGGAGAGCAAAAATACGATACAAAGAGGGTAAAAAGAATATTTTGGCTCACACTCTAAATGGCTCATCTCTAGCTGTTGGAAGAACAATAGTTGCAATAATGGAAAACTATCAAAGAGAAGATGGTCGTATCGATATCCCAGAAGTGCTACAAAAATATATAAGATGAGCTAAATATGGCAGGCGAAGATGATGTTATACGCCTTGATGAAGAGGAAGATAGTAAGCTTGATGATTTAGAAGAGCCATCAAAAAAAAACCAATCAACTGATAACGAAAAAGAGAAAAAAAAGAGGCTTATAAAGTTAGGCTCTATTGCTGGAGGTGTTGTTCTTGTTGTTTTGACTGTTTTGATTTTTCTACTAAGTGGAGATGATGAAGCAGAGAAGGTGGATGAGCAGGTTGAGAGTGCAGAGATTGCAAGAAAGATACTAGCTCAAGATATCAAGCCAGTAGATAGAACAAGACTAGAAGAGATGATAAAAAAGGCAAATCTCTTATATCACAAAGGAGATAGGCTAGAAGCTCTAAACCTATATGAAAATATCTCTGTATTTTCAGAGGGACTCTCTTTGTACAATCTAGGCGTAGCACAGATGAAAGAGAGTGCGTATGATGAGGCTATAGATACCTTTCAAAAAGCTATCGATATAGGAGAAGATAGGGTATTTAGCTCAATAAATGCAGCTGTTAGTGCACTTGAACTTGGGGATGAGAATCTCTTTAGATACTACATAGATTTGGCTTCTATATATCTTCCTGAGGCCAGTGATCTTGATCTCTACTCGTATCTCTACTCTCTTGTTGAGTACTATAGAGGCAACTACTTTGAGGCTCTAACCCCGCTAAATAACCAAACTTCAGAGTTTTATCAAGAGAGCAAAAATCATATCCTCTCAAAAATATACCTCTACTTCAATCAAAACTATAAAGCAATAGATCATCTAGAGAGGGATTTGCTTGATGCTGATCAGCTCTCTTTGGGTCTTTTGTATGCTAGAGTAGGGGAGTATAATCTAGCACAAAATCACCTCATAAGACATATAAATAGTGGAAATGATGATGCAAAATCCCACATGGCTTTGGCGTTGGTTGATATAAAAGCTGGAAATCTTTTAGATGCTGCTGGAATATTAGAGAATATGGTCAAAAAAAATGAAAAAGATGCAGTAGAGGCGTATCCTATAAGGACTAAGCTTGTTGATTCTCTTTTTGATATCAATGAGGCACAAAAGAACTTCATGGAGGATTTCAATCTAGATAGAAGAAGTGCGTATAAGGTTCTTTTCTACTTTGCACCATATAGAGTTTTTGATATAAAACAAGCGTTTGACTATATAGAAAAAGGTGGTGTAAATATTTTGCTTGAGGAGATTGATGAGGCAAAAAATATACTCATAAAAGGCTCAACTATCTCAAGAGTAAATATCAATATAGCCAAAGCTATAAAAGAATCGATGAGGTATAGAGTTAGAGATACAAATGATCTTCTTAGGGATGTCGTAGAGCAGTATCCAAACCACTCAATACTCCACTACAATCTAGGACTAAGTTATACTCATCTAGGTGATTTTGATAGTGCATATAAGCACTTTATAAGAAGCTACCATCTAAATAACAAAGATATACTCGCTGGAATATTTGCGATGATTTGTGCAAAAACAACAGGCAGAGAATATGGTAGAGTTTTGGATTCGTTGACTGAAGAGTTAGGAGCATTTGCTGGTGCTGATGATGAGAGGACATTTTATCTAACACTTATCAACTACTTTCAAGATAATGTCATAACTTCTATTGAGTGGCTTGATATGGATAAAAGAGAGAGACCTATATATTTTGCTCTTGATGTCTTGATCTCACATGCTCTAAGAGATGGGACTAGATATCCAAGAAGTGCAAAAAAACTTCTAGAGATGTTTCCAAATGATGTAGTAGCAAATATTTTTAATCTTATGGCTAATAATTTGGATATAGACATAAAAGAGCTATCTTTGAAAAGTCAAGACCTCTACAAAGATACAAAACTAAATATGGATTCTATATATTATGGTGCTTCTATTGTTAGGGAGATGTACATCAAGTATGCTTATATCGTTGGAACTTCACATGTCATAAAAGAGAAACTAGAGGATAGAATCTTGACAGAGACTGAAGATGTCAGAGGAGTGATACAAGCCCTTGCTCTAAACTACATATATGCAAAAGAGTTTGAGAAGGCTTTTGCACTCTACAATGAGCTTATTGATAATTTTGATGAAAAGGATTCAAATACTCTGTTTTTGGCTGCTATCTCAGCAATTGCGGCTGATCAGAAAGCAAATGCTATAGCACTTTTGGAGTTATCAAAGCTTACTGACAAATCAAATCTAGAGGGCAGATATGCTTTAGGATTGCTCTATCATGAAGCAAAAAATCTAAAAGGTGCTGCTATTCAATATTCTGCTATTGGAAATGTTGGATTTACTTCAGAGTATTTTGATTTTGAAATAGACATAGATGAGTACAATAGGCTAAGAGTACAAGAGAGCCTAGCAGAAAATATGATGGATAGTAATCAAACTAGCTAGAAATTTATGCTCTAGCAAGAATCTATCAAAACCCAATATCTATAGCTTTGTAAGTGTAACCCAATATCTTATTTACTGCTTCCATAGCTCCACCATATGATGAACCTCCTAGTTGTGCCAAAAATATAAATAGAGACCCATAAAGCAAGAAGAGAATCTGCTCACTAGGTGAACCTGTTGCGATTCTTAGAGGCGAGGGGAGTAGATGGAAAGCTTTTTTAGAAATTGGTGAAAGGAGTACT
>JAABSR010000150.1 GCA_011390245.1 Campylobacterales bacterium | reverse complement strand
AATTGTGCACCCTCTTTGCGACCAATATCTAGTACTGAGCTTATCATTTTATTCATATCATCAATAGAATCTATATTGACCTTTATTGTCTCTATGTATTTATCAGCATCTCTTTTTTTTATAAGCAAAACCTCATTTTTTAGCTTCATAACTGCAAGTGGAGTCTTGAGTTCATGAGCGATACCAATAAAAAGCTCTTTTTGGTATTGAATATATCTCTCTATTCGTGATATGAGGCTATTGAGCGATTGACTTAAAGGATGGAACTCTATAGGAAGTTTTTCACTATTTATCTCCTCAAGCATGTTCTCATCCATTTTTGAGAGGTTTTTACTAAGTTGTGTAAGTGGTTTTGATAGGATACTTGAGAGGGCATAGGCATAAATCTGAATAAGCACTAAGCCTCCAACATTAATAATCATAATAGAATTAAAAATAGTATTAAGCAGTCTATTTACCCCAGTAATCTCCCTAGATATGGAGAGGTAGGTCTCATCTTTTATATTGTAGGGGTAGAAGATTCTAAAGTAGTTTTTGCCTCCTGTTTGAAACTGGCTAAAACTTATTCCCTCTTTTAGAGGTTTCTCTACTACTTCAATAAGTAGCTCTCCACCTTTGAGGTACCCTAGATTGTATGCATTTATAAAAGTTCCGATTTTGTAGTCGCTATTTGAAGTGGCGATAGTTTTAGCATCTATAAAAAGCTCATCTTTTAACTCATCATAAAGAGAGCTTTTTATATAGCCATAAATTAGAAGTGAAAAAATAGCAATAAGTACTATTGAGGAGAGAGCAAGCTGTTTTGCGTACTCTCCTCTTATACTCCTTTTGGATAACAAAATCTATAGCCTCTTCGTCTAACTGTTTCAATAGTTGAGATTTCAAGAGGTTTATCCATTTTCTGTCTTATTTGATTGATTGCTACCTCTATGACATTTGGAGTGACAAGCTCTGGCTCTTCCCAGATAGCATCTAAAAGTTGCTCTTTTGATACAATCTGATCTCTATGTCTTGCAAGGTGAGTTAAAACTTCAAAAGGCTTACCTTTTAGCTCTATATCTTCTCCCTTATAAAGAATCTTCTCCTCATCAGGATTTATCACTAAATCATCAATCTCAATAAGTGATGTACCACCAAATCGTAGTCTTGCCTCAATTCTAGCTATAAGCACATCAAAATCAAAAGGCTTTCTTATGTAGTCATCCGCTCCACTTTTTAGTGCAGTAATCTCGCTCTCTTTATCATCTCTAGCTGAGAGAATCACAACAGAAGTTCTAGGTGATTTCTCTTTTACTTGTGGAATAATATCTAATCCAGTACCATCTGGAAGCATCCAATCTATCAAGACAAGATCATAATTTCTAATACTAATAAAATATTCACCATCTTTAAGATTTTCTGCTACATCTGTTTGGTAATTAAACTCATTTAGACCCTCTGCGAGTGTCTTATTTAGAGTCACCTCATCCTCAATTATTAATATTCTCATTAATACCCTTTTTTTGGACTTTAATCGAAGATTATAACATAATTTTAGGAAAATTTAAAGATTTTAAAAAAAATGTGTGTAACTAAAATGTAAGCCTTAAAGCATTTTATATCTAGTACTTATATAGCCAAAATCCCTGCTTTGCTTTGATATTTTCAAAGCTATTTTGTGTTGAGTTAGACTCATAGCTATACCACTCATTATTTTCATATTTCCATATAAGATCTGCACCAGGAAGTTTATTTTTTATGTTTGTCTCTCTAGGAGCTCCCATTAGATGCCACCCTTTTTCAAGTGGTTCTATATCGCTTTGATTTAGGTCATAAGGTGTTAGATCACAAAGATTAAAGCAAGTCTCTAATATCTTTATATCTAGAGTGCTAGTAGCGAAGTCTCCTTGATTGTCCAAAGCTTTTGCAACTACTTTGTATTCACCTGCATAATCAAATGTTTTGCTATAACTAGCTTTTGAAGAGTTTGCCTCAGTCTCTTCAAATCCTTGCCCAAAATCTATATATAGTTTTGAAAGCTCTCTATTTTTTGAAGCAGTTGCCTCAAAGCTAAAAACTATCTCTTCTCCAGTCTTTAAAACACCCTCATAATCAAAATCAGTTATTATTGGCTTCTCTTGATATAGTTCAGATTCAAACTCATAAGCCCCAATATCAATACCAGCTTTATAGGTTCTTATGTTATTTGCAAGATCCATCTCCATATTTGTTTTTATAAAGTTAAGTTTTGTAGTATCACTGATATACTCATTTAGTCTATCTTCAAAAGTGCTACTGCTAATATTTATCCCACTATCAATGATGGAAGCTCCACTGCTATCTATCTTTAGATCAGCATCAAAAAAATCATCTCCACTCAAAATCTGGATATTATCTGACATATATACAGTCTGAGATGAGTTATTCTCTATATCTGCAAGGCTAGAGAAGTCAAGATAGTTGTTATAGAGTGTGCTAGTACCTGTGATTTTTATCTCCATTCCACTACCTTCAAATATAGAGTTTGCTACAAACCCTTTGCCATAGATTCCATTTGGTGAGTTTATGGATGAGTTGTTCCAAAATGTTGAGTTTATTATCACAAGGTCACTGCCATAGATTGTAGCCTTATCAACAGAGCTATTCTCTGTAAAAAGAGAGTTTAGAGCAATAAGTGAGCTATTTGATAAGACAGAAGAGGCTTTTCCAACACTTCCTGTTTTATTTTTGCCAAAATATGCCCTCAAGAGTGTAATATCATCCCCATAGATTCCACCACCTGAACCATAATATGATATGTTTTCGCTAAAAATCGTATCTATTACTTCAATGCTCTCTCCAAATATAGCTCCACCGCCTAGATTATCGCTATTTGTGCCACTTTGGTTGTATCCTGAAGTGTTTGTTTTAAAAGAGGAACTATCTATTTTGATGTCTTTTGCAAATATAGCTCCACCACTCTTTTGTGATTGGTTGTTTGTAAAGTTGACATTTTTTATATTTAGATTTTGAAGTGTGTATATGGCACTTCCATTTTGATCGCTTCTGCCATTTTCAATAGTTATATTTTCAATAGTTATCTCTATAGGTGTTTGTGAAGTAAAGAGAAAAATTCTATGAATATTTCCACCACTAATACTCACTAGATTTGGGTTGTTTGATTTGGATTTTATAGTAAGATTTTTGCCATCTATCCCCTCATAGGTAAAAGTCCCTATAAGACTATCATTTGTAAAATAGTTGCCAT
>JAABSR010000149.1 GCA_011390245.1 Campylobacterales bacterium | reverse complement strand
AATACTTGATACACAAGAGTATATAAAATCAGTTTTAGGTAGTAAAGGAGGAGCAGTAAATGAGTAGAATATTTCCACATCCTCTGTTATCTCTGTTTTTAATACTTGTATGGCTTCTTTTGAACAATACAACATCTTTTGGACATATTGTACTAGGCTCTATTATTGCTATTTTGGTTCCAGTGCTAACTAGAGAATTTTGGCTAGAGAATATTAAAATAAAAAACACCAAAGTACTATTTAAATTTATAGGTGTATTTATTTGGGATGTTTTGGTAGCAAATGTGGTGGTTGCAAAGCTTATTCTTAGTAAAAATAGCTCACTAATGCCTGCTTTTATGGTTATAGATCTTGATATTAAAAACTCACTTGGTGTTAGTATCTTAGCAAACACTATCTCGCTTACTCCTGGTACAGTTTCGTGCGATCTCTCTTTGGATAGGAAGCAACTTCTTGTTCATGCTCTCCATGCTCCAGATGTTCAAGAGAGCATAGATGAGATAAAAAAAAGATATGAATTGCCTTTGATGGAGGTGTTTGATTGATTTTTGATGCAGCTATATCACTCTCATTTTTTCTGATTCTTTTAGCTTTAGTTTTTAGTTTTTATAGGCTAGTAAAGGGACCTAGTATGCCAGATAGAATCCTAGCTCTTGATACGCTTTATATAAACACTATTGCTCTTATTATACTTCTAGGGATATATCTTGGAAGTGTGCTCTATTTTGAGGCTGCACTTTTTATTGCAGTTATGGGTTTTGTGGGGACTGTCGCTTTGAGTAGGTTTATACTTCGTGGCGATATTATGGAGTAGGGGGTAGAATATGCTTGAGATTTTGGTTTCTATTTTTATTGTTATTGGAGGTATTTTTACTTTTATAGGCTCTCTAGCCTTAGTGAAGATGCCAGATTTTTATATGCGACTTCATGGACCGACAAAAGCTACTACTTTAGGTGTTGGCTCTATTTTGATAGCATCTGCAATCTATTTTAGTATAAAAGATAGTGGTATTACAATTCATGAGATACTTATCACTATCTTTTTGTTTATCACAGCTCCTGTAAGTGCACATCTTCTCTCAAAAGCAGCACTTCATATCAAGACAAAAGAGATAGAAAGAACAAAAAATAGGCACTAACTTTTGGAAAAAATAGAGGCAAGGCTCTCAAAAATCCTCTACCATAGTGACTCTTTTGTCATTTTCAAAAGTTGTGAAGATTTTACTCTAAAGGGCTATATTTTTGATGAGCCAGAGCTTTTGTTAGAGAGTAGAGTGGAGTTTGAAGGCTCATTTGGCAGCTCAAAATATGGCAAAGAGTTTGAGTTTTTTAGCTACAAAATATTAGAAGATGAGATACTCTTTTTCCTCACAAAAATCATAGGCGGAATCCCAAAAAAAGTAGCTCAAGATATTGCAGATAGATTTGGCTCTAGATTTGAGTATATTTTGAGCAACTCTCCAAAAGAGCTTTTAGAGATAAAAGGTATCAAGGAGAAGAAGCTTGCTAAAATCCTAGAGAAGTGGGAAGAGAAAAAGCATATAAAAAACCTAGCCTCCACTCTTTTGCCTTATGGAATCACAAATAATCTAATATCAAAAATATACTCAGCCTTTGGCGAGAAGAGCTTAGAAGTAATAGAAGAGAATCCCTATAGATTGTGTGAAATTAGAGGTATTGGATTTAAGATTTCAGATGATTTTGCTAGAAAAGTAGGTGTGAAATTTAACGCAAAAGATAGGATAGATTCTTGTATTCTCTACTCTCTAAAAGAGGAGAGTAAAAATGGGCACACTGTAGTCTTGCAAGATAGACTATATGAAATCTTTAGAGAAGAGAGTAGGGTAGAGGATAGAGACATAAGTGAAGATGAATTTAATATATCAATAGATAGGCTAAGTAAGAATAAAAAAATATCACAAATATTTAAACATGAAGAGAGTTTTGTAGCTTTAAAAGAGATAGAGGAGAGAGAACGATATATATTAAATAAAATCAACTTCTATAAAGAGAGCAGGGCGGAAGAAAATAGTGATTGTGAACTATTTATAGAGGAGTTTGAAAAGTCTCATGGGATAATCTTTGGTGAGAGGCAAAAAGAGGCGATTAGGTTGGCTCATAAGAGATTTTCTATTTTTACAATCACTGGATATGCAGGAAGTGGGAAGACTACTACATCAAAGGCGATACTTCACTACTACAAAAGCATTTTCAAAGAGGAGGAGATAATATGTACTGCCCTATCAGGAATTGCAGCAAACAGAATCAAAAAGCAATCAGGTTTTCACTCATGCACTATTCATTCACTCCTATCCTATGACTTTGCAAACGGGGGTTTTAAATACAATAAAGATAATAGCTTGCCGTATAAAGTTGTACTTTTGGATGAGGCATCTATGGTTGATGTCACTATGTTTTATCATCTTCTTTTGGCGATTGATCTAGATAGTACTACTTTTATCATGCTAGGAGATCCAGCACAACTTCCTCCAGTAGGTGCTGGAAATATATTTGCTGATATATTGGATTTTAGTATTGTTGAAAATGTAACACTTGATAAGATATATAGACAAAATGAAGATAAAAAGATAAATATTTATGCTCAAAATATAAGAGAGGGGAAGATTCCAGAGATTGGCTTAGGTGAAGAGGATTTCTTCTTTTTGAATAGATCCATACAAAACTACTGGCAACTAAAAAGCTCACTTACTCAAATTGAGTTAAGAGATAAAAGAGAGGAGAATCACAAAAAAATAGCCCAAGAGATCGGTGAAATCGCATCTACATTTATTGGAGATATAAGAGATTTATACTCTCAAGATATATGGGCATCTTTGTTATATTTTCAACTTATCACACCAATGAAAGAGGG
>JAABSR010000148.1 GCA_011390245.1 Campylobacterales bacterium | reverse complement strand
GAAAGAGGGAGTATTGGGTGCTAAGAATCTAAACATAGTGCTCCAAAATGTGCTAAATCCTCAAAAGAATCAAAAATCCTTGCAGCTCTCATCAAAAAGAGAGTTTAGGGTTAGAGATAAGGTAGTACATCTACAAAATAGAAATATGAGTTGCTTTTATACTTCTGATTTTCAAGACTATAAAGATGGAAAAGAGATAGAGATGACTGAGCTTAGGGTCTATAATGGACAAATAGGAGTGCTGTTTTTTCTAAATAGTGAAAATGATGAATATCTAGTCTATTTTCCAAATGAGGAGTATATAGCTATCTATTCAAAAAGTGATTTTACAAATGGTACTATAGATTTAGCCTATGCTTTGACAATTCATAAAACACAAGGTTCAGAATTTTCAA
>JAABSR010000147.1 GCA_011390245.1 Campylobacterales bacterium | reverse complement strand
CTTTGGTGTTGCTCTTTTTTATGACACCTTTTGCCATTAGCTCTTTACTTCTATTTTCACTAGGAGAGCCTGCCCCAAAATCTACCTGCTCTATCTCTATATTTTTGGCAATGATCTGCTCTCTTATGGATTCTATGAGATCAAATATCTCTAAATCACTCACTTCAAAACCTCATCAACTAGCTCTTTTATGTTTAGTTTTTGCTTTTTTAGTATATTTTCATCTTGCCTTCTGCTAATTATTTCTAGAGAGGTTTTTATTAGCTCACTTTTAGTATCAACCTTTTTCATAAGCCCCTCATCAAGTAGCATTTTGTCGTAGTGGCTCACAAAAGATCTAGTTGAAATCGTAGGTGTTCCAAAGTAGCAAGCCTCAGAGTTTATTGTTCCGCCTCCACCTATAAAAAGATCACAAAAGGCTAGTAGATGTTGGATGATTACCTTTTGAGTGAGTACTTTTGCAAATGGAAAAAGCTCCTCTAAATACTCTGGCTCATAACGAGGGATGATTATAAAGTTTGCATCTAAAATCTCACTTAGCTCTTTTAGTCCCTCATATAAAATAGGATACTTTTTATCAACATAACTTGCCTTGTACTCCTCCTCTCTAATTATTATGGTCTTTTTGCTGATATCACAACCATACTCTTTGAGCATTGAAGTGTAGATATTTTTATCTGCTTTGAAGTTATGAAGCCAAGCGATAACATCCAAAAACTCATAGCTAAAAATCTGATCACTCTCAAGGCTAAATCTCTCAAAAATCTCTTGAGGCACCATGTATGGGCGAAATGCTTTATTTGAGAGCGGCAAAGTGAGTCTAGCTTGTGGGAGTGCCTTTTTAAAATCACTCCTATAATCACTCAAAGGAATATCATAAAAGTTTACTATTGGGATTTTTAGACCAAAAGCTACACGATTTGCATCAACACTACATAAGCAGATGAGCTTTTTGATATCATGCTCCTCTATGAACTCCATGAGAAGTAGCTGTCTATGTATGGATGCTTTTAGCTTATCTCCTAAGTTTGAGCCGCCAAATTCACCTCTGTTGAAAAACTCTATATTGTAGAGCTTTAGCAAATCCACAACCTCTGTATATCCACTTCCCTCACGAGCAGTGACCAAAGTTTTTTCACCTCTTGAGTGCATCTCCTTGATAAAAGGATAGAAAAAAAGAACGCTTTTTGGGGTAACTAGATCAAACCATATCACAAAAACTCCCTATCATAATAGCTCTCAAACCAGCGACAAAATATTATAAGACTCCATAGTTTTTGTCTATTCTCATCTCTGTGATTGTATAGTATTTTTAAGTAATCTTGATTAAAAAGTCCTACTCTTTTGTTTACTCTAAAAAATAGCTCTAAAATCTCATCCCCATACTCACTATAGTACCACTCAAAATAGGGAGATGAAAAGCCCTTCTTTTTTCTATAGACTATCTCTTTTGGGATAAACTTTATAGCTATCTCTTTTAGTAGTGCTTTTGTGCCACCTTTTAGTTTTTCGCTCTCTTTGATCGATAAGACATTTTCTACAAGATTTCTATCCAAAAATGGAGATCTCACCTCAACACTTGAGGCCATACTCATCCTATCAACTTTGCTCATCAAAACTTCAGGTATCCAGTGGCTAAGATCAATAGTGCTCAAAACCTTAGAATCCCCACCTATTCTTTCGTGGATTTGCTCAAATCTTCTTATATCTTTAGCATTTGGCATAAGCCTTGAGAGTTCACTAGGAGAAAAAGCCTCTATAAATCCTCCATATTCCCCCACTCTTTTGTTCTCAATAATTGATAAATATCTATCATACCCCAAAAATATCTCATCACTCCCCTCACCACTTAGTGCTACTTTAAACCCCTCTTGATGGACTGCTTTTGAGAGGAAAAAAAGTGGAATAGAGGCCGAATCCCCCAAAGGCTCATCAAAAATGCTTATCACTAAGTCTATAGATTCTAAAAACTCATCTCTTTTTAGTCTGTATTCATGAGAGTTTGAGCCTATAAATTTTGAGGCGATTTTGGCAAACTCTAGCTCATCATACTTTTTGTGCTCCTCATATCCTATAGAAAAGGTTGAGATTTTTTTGTTGGCTATTTTGGAGTAGAGTGCAGATATAAGAGTAGAATCAACCCCACCACTAAGCAAAGAGGCGATTTTGACATCTGAGAGTAGTCTTGATTGGACAGAAGAGAAGATAAGCTCCTCTATACATTTTGGCTTTTCTATTTTGCTATAGCTATCTATGAGGTCGTAGTATTTATCAATCTTTAAAAGATTTGAGTTTAGATCATAGATCATATAGTGAGAAGATTCTAGCTTTTTGATCCCTTCAAAAAATGTATTTGGCACAAGAGGTGCTAAATATGCTAGATACTCTTGTAGTGCTTGGATATTTAGAGCTGGTTTAAAATCAAGAAGAGCAAGTAGTGACTTCATCTCAGAAGCAAAAATAAACTCATTATCATGATGATAAAAAAAGAGAGGTTTTTTGCCAAACCTATCTCTAGCTAGTACAATTTTTTGCTCCTCACTATCATAAAGCCCAAAAGCAAAAAGCCCCTCAAGCTCTTCTAAAAATCTCAAACCAATCTTCTCATAGAGAGAGATTATCACTTCACTATCTGATTTTGTGTAGCACTCTAGGTTGTATTTTTTGGTAAGCTCATGAAAGTTATATATTTCACCATTGAATATCAAAACATATTGATCTTTTATAAAAGGCTGATTTGCTTCATCCAAAAGATCTATGATGGCCAATCTAGTATGACCAAAATGCACTCCATTCTCTGCATAGATTCCACAATGGTCAGGACCTCTATGAGATACTCTTTTTAGTGCTCTTTGAAATCTATCTTTTTCAAAATTGCCTACTGCTCCTAAGATTCCACACATCTACTGCTCTTTGAAAACCTCTATCTCTCCATCTACTTCTCTATACAGACTTCCATCATAAGAATCAACCCAAACCCCATCTTTGTCAAAAAGCATCCTAACTCCTCCTCTATCAACCCAGCCAATCCTTTTTGCCGGGATTCCTACCATAAGGGCATAAGGTTTTATATCACTATTTACCAACGCCCCTGCTCCAATAAGTGCATATTCTCCTATCGTGACACCACAAACTATTGTCGCATTTGCTCCAATCGTGACACCTTTTTTCACAAGAGTCTTTTTAAATTCACTTTTTCGCTCAATAAAAGATCGTGGATTTAGAACATTTGTAAAGACCATAGAGGGACCACAAAAAACCCCATCTTCTAAGGTTACACCTTTATATATTGAGACATTATTCTGTATTTTGCACTTCTTGCCAATGTTCACATCAGGTCCTGC
>JAABSR010000146.1 GCA_011390245.1 Campylobacterales bacterium | reverse complement strand
TTAGTGAAAGTAGCTGTTGGTTGTCACTTTCTGTTTTGCTCTTTTTTTTATCTAGCTTCTCTATCTCTTTACTTATCTGCTCTAGTTCAAGCTCTATTTTTCTATATGTGTAATAACTTGCATACTTTCTAAGCCATAAATTGTCGCCTTCCAGTATATTATTGATCCGCTCTAGCTCATTTAAAAGTTTTGTTTTTGTCTGCTCTTTTAGCTCCTGTTCTCTTTTTTGACTCTCATTTAAATCTTCTCTACTCTCATTAACCTCTGCAAAAGAGAATAGTGCAAAAAAAAGTAAAAGGACAAAACCTCTAACCAACATAGCCCTCCAAAACCTCTAAAACTATATCTTTGCTTACATCATTTACAATTTTAAAATCCCCAATACCATCAGGAAGTATAAATTTTATTTTTGAATCTTCACTCTTTTTATCTAAAAAGAAGAGATCATAAAAACTCTCTTTAGATTCTACTTTGAAGTGTGTTGGAAGATTATAGCTTTTTAGTATATTTTTTACTCTTTGTAGCTTCTCTTTATCTATTAGCTCTAGTTTCAAAGCTAGATCATTTGCCATGCAAATACCAATAGCAACAGCTTCACCATGCAAAAATCTACTATATTTTGTGATAGATTCTATGACATGAGCAAATGTGTGTCCATAATTCAAAACAGATCTAACACCAGCCTCTTTCTCATCTTTTGAGACTACATCTGCTTTGATTTCAACCGATCTTCTAATCGCCTCTTTTAGATTCTGCTCACCTTTTGTGTCCAATCTATTTATCTCTAGCCACTCAAAAAAAGCTCTATCAAACATCACTGCCATTTTGATAATCTCTGCAACCCCAGCACCAAACTCTCTACTAGGAAGAGTTTTTAGAAAATAAGTGTCTATATAGACAGCTTTTGGTTGGTTGAAAACTCCTATTAGATTCTTTCCAAATCTGCTATTTACTCCTGTTTTTCCACCAACACTACTATCTACTTGAGCCAAAAGAGTAGTAGGAATCTGTATAAAATCAACCCCTCTTAGAAAAATTCCAGCAGCAAACCCAACCATATCACCAACTACGCCACCGCCAAAAGCTATAAAAAGAGACTTTCTATCTAGTCGATGGTTGAATGCTGCTTCTAAAATATTTTCTATTGATTTTAGATTTTTATACTCTTCGCCATCTTGGAGAGTATAGATATATAGCTCTTTGGATTCTACTCTATCTATGAGGTATTTTAGATGGAGACCTGAGACTTTAGTATTTGTCACTATCAGTGCTTTTCTATCAAAAGATATCTCTTTTAATTTATCAATATATATAGAGTAGCTATTTTCACCATTTAAATCTATGTTTATTTCCATGCCTCTCCTTAGCCATCAACTGGAACAAAAAGCTGATGTTGATCTCTTAACTTAAAATGCATCCTATCAATATCAGTTGACATAAACCACCACTTCTCACTCTCTATAATCTCCCCTGAAAATGGAAGAATCTGCAAGTAGTGTTCTCTCTTTTTTATCCATCTGATAGGATTCTCATCATCTGAACTTAATATATCTATATTTTTCGTAAAAATTTTTGATAGATTTTCAAAGTGCTCTAGAATCTGTCTCCTATCATCATTATCTGGATTGAAATTATAAAGAGTTATATCTAGTTTTAGTTGTGAAGATATATCAAAAACCACTGGAGATATCTTCTCCATCTCTTTTTTGCTAGTGAGTAGTATTATTGAGCTTTTTATATTATTTAGTGTCTCTTTTCCAACTTTTAGTATCGGCAATCCTAAGTCAAAAAGTACTTTTCTATTTTTTTTGTTGCTAAAAAGTGTTGAGGAGACAAGCACTATTCCCACACCAAATTTCTTTGCATCATTATCTATGATCTCTTTAAAAGATCTCTTAAAATAGTCAATATTTACAGATATATTCTTTTGTTCAAATTTTTTGATATGGTCTAGTGCTTTAGTGTTTGTAGGATTTGCAATCCTGATAATCAATCTCTTATTTTTTAACTTGCCATTTAAGACAACAGCTTCATCAATATGTCTATAAATACTCTCTACATCAAGATTTAGCATATCAAGATATAGATAGATATTGTTTCCAAAAGGTGCAGGAAATTGACCTAGCTCTCTTTTTATAGCCTTATATATGTTTCTAAGAACTAAAGGGTCTCCGATGATAAGCAAAGAGTCATTTGGCTGAATCACAAAACTCTCTTTGGCAATCAGAAGTGCATTTGATCTATAAATCGCTACTATTTTCCAGTTTTTTTGCTGAATTGAGGATATGCTTCTATAGACAAAAGAGCTTCCAAAAGGGATAGCTACTTCCATTATCTCACCAACTCCTAGCCCAACATTTTGAGCAACCACTGGCACATTTGGTAGCTTATCTACAATCCTTCCACTTAAGATTTTTGTAGAATTGATAAAAGCGACACCTTTATCATCAATATTTAAACCAAACTCATCTAGTATGGTTATCTTTATTCCTTTTTTTATTATCCTGATATTCTCATAAGTTGTGATAATCTCCTCTCTATCTTTCATAACAATAAAAACTTCAGATATATCTTTTGTGAAGCTTTTTTGCAATTTGGTAAAAGATGTAGGATCAAAAAAGTGAAAAATAAAATTTTCTGGGGTTGTTTTAGGGAGGATAGATTCGTCTTTACATATTATGATATAGTCGCTACTTTCAGCTATAAACATAGATGAGATATTCTCTAAAACATCTTTTGCTACAATACCATCAGCTATGAAGAGGACTCTTCTCAAATTAGACTACCTTTAAGTTACTTGTAATAGTTGCTTATTATATCCAAAAAGTTCTAGGTTAAAAATGAATTTCAAAATAGATGCCCTAAGTGACTCCGCAAGGGCTTGCACGATAGAGACTTCAAGAGCCAAAATAGAGACCCCAGTCTTTATGCCTGTAGGTACTCAAGGCGTAGTAAAGGCAATAGATGCATTTGATGTAAAAGAGTATTTAGGTGCAAAAATCATACTAGGAAACACATATCATCTCTACCTAAGACCAGGTGATGAAGTGGTCGCAAATATGGGTGGGTTACATGGATTTAGCAAGTTTGAGGGCAATTTTCTTACAGATTCTGGAGGTTTTCAAGCATTTTCTCTTGGAAACAATGTAAAACACAAAGATGAGGGAATAGAATTTAGAAGCCACATAGATGGAAGCAAACACCTCTTTACTCCAAAAAAAGTGTTAGATATTGAGTACAACCTAAATAGCGATATCATGATGATACTAGATGATTTAGTAGCTCTCCCTGCAACAAAAGAGAGAGTATTAGAATCGATAAAAAGAACCACAAGATGGGCAAAAGAATCCATAGAC
>JAABSR010000145.1 GCA_011390245.1 Campylobacterales bacterium | reverse complement strand
GAAAAGGTGTAAGTGGTGTTATAGTTGCTTTAATGCTAATTCTTGTTGGTGTTGTCGCAGTTGTAGGGATTAGTGCATTTCTGGACAGCAAAAAGACAGATATTGAGACGCATATTGATGCAAATATCTCAGGTGGTATCTAAATCTAAAAAATGCTAGGTTTCTTGCCTAGCATCTATCCTTTCTACAAACTTTCCTGCCATATCTCTAGCTTCAGTAAGTAGTGAACTTGGGGATAATGGTAAAAGTGCTGGCATATATTTTTTGACCTCATGAATTATCTCTTTGTTGCTTGTAACATATAGCTCTATGATTATATCTCCATTGCTTCTCTCTTCCGTGATTTTGGAGCTAGCAGAAAGTGGTCTTCTTTTGAGATATTTAACTATCTCTTTTTTTGCAAGTAGTCTGACTAAAAATGGCTTGCTATCAGGCTCAAACCATGCATTTATAGAGAGTTCTAGCTTTTTTATTATTTCACTTTTTTGTTCAAAATTTCTACTAGTAATCACTAAATTTGATATCCCTTTTAGGTGAAAAGTTTTAATTTTATTATCAAATAAATCCTCCCCATAAAGATACCAATAGCCCTCAAAAGAGACTATTTTATATGCTCTAATAGTTCTATTTTTACCTTTGTAGCTAAACTCTACCTCTTGATTTTGCTTTATCGCACTCTCTAGCTTGCCAAAAAGCTCTCCTATTTCACTTACATCTTCTATTGCTATTTTAGAGTAGATAGGGTTTTTGTCTATATCTGTGATTTTTGAGAAGAGTGATGATGTTTTTTCTCCAAATTTTTCTCCTATCCCTCTTGCTATTTCACCTAGTAGATGAAGTATTAGCTCCTCTTGAGGGGTTCTCTTTTTCTCAATACTTCTGCCCTCCATCATTTTCCATTTTCTACCAACTTTTTCTATTGGGAATCTAATAAGTCTCTCGTTGAAATCTCTCTGAATTGTTTTTGTAGAGACATTAAATTCAATAGCTAGTTCAGATACTGAGAGCTCCTCTCCATCATAGAGCTTTTGTAGTATCGTCGTAAGTCTTGTAAGAAGTTTGTCATAATCTAGATTTTTTGCCATTTTTTTGCCATTTTTTAAAATATTTTTCAAACCAGACATTACGCTGTCTAATAGCTCTATTATACTTTCTTGAAATTTAATAAAAGGGTAAGAGATGAATCTAAAGTATAGCCATAACATTATAAAAGAGGCACTAGCAGAGGGTGTAAAAAGCATAGGTGAATTTGCAAAATATATAAAAGAAAAAAGGAGTTAAAAGTGGGAAAATATGCACTAGAGGATATATTTGAGTTGATAGAAAAAGAGGGTGATGGAGTTGATTTGGATATGGAGATTGATGAGATTGACAAAATAGTGTCGTATATAGAGGAGATGGAGGGAGGGAAGTAAATTTAAGCTTGGTAATGTATAATACGGATGATTATTGTACATTACCTATGGATCTGCGAGTAGCTTGAGGTTTCATTTACTTCAATAAGTTAGCTAAGTCCCTGCTAAGAACTAATACTTCACTCAAACTCAACATTTAAAAATTTGTTTTAGATTTTAGTAGGGGCTTTTTTAGATTCTGTAATGTAAAAAATCAAATAACTTTTTTAGAGGATTTAAATGGATAGTGACAAAATAGAATCGGCTTTTGATAGCTTTGGTTTTAGGGATGAGATACTTACAGGTGTTAAAGAGGCTGGCTTTAAAGTACCAAGTCCAATTCAAGAACAGAGTATTCCCCTGATATTACAGGGTAGAGATATCATAGGTCAGGCACATACAGGTACTGGAAAGACAGCTGCTTTTGGTCTTCCTACTATGAATAGTGTAAAAGGGAAAGGTGTTCATATTCTTATCATAACACCTACAAGAGAGCTTGCAAATCAAGTAAGTGAAGAGATGTTTAAACTAGGAAAATATGCAGGTATTAGAACTGCTACAGTATATGGTGGACAATCTGCTGGAAGACAGATAAAGCTTATCGAAGATGGAGTACAAGTTGTAGTAGCAACTCCTGGTAGATTGCTAGATATGATCTCAAATAATAGATTTAAAAACTTTAATCCAAAAGTTGTTATATTGGATGAAGCTGATGAGATGCTTGATATGGGCTTTTATGATGATATTATTGAGATTTTCAAGTATCTTCCTTCTCAAAGACAGACACTACTTTTTTCAGCAACTATGGAAAAAAATATAAAAGAGCTATCAAGATCGATTTTGGATAATCCAGAGTTTGTAAGTGTTACACATCATGAGAAGAGTAATACAAATATAAAACAGATATATTATATGATAGATGAAAATGAGAGAGATGACGCAATAGTGAGACTAATAGAGAGTGAAAACCCAGTCAAGGCTATCATCTTCTGTAGGATGAAAAGAGAAGTAGATAGGTTGAGCTCAGTATTAAATGGTAGAGGAGTTGCCTCTAAGGTATTGCATGGAGATATGGAGCAAAGACATAGAGAAGAGACCATAAAGGCATTTAGAGGGAGTGATGTTCAGATTCTAGTAGCAACTGATGTGGCTTCTCGTGGACTTGATATCTCTGATGTATCTCATGTTTTTAACTACCACATACCATTTGATCCAGACAGCTATGTGCATAGAATAGGTAGAACTGGTAGAGCTGGAAAAGAGGGAAAAGCTATAACACTTGTTACGCCTATTGAATACAAAGGCTTGATGAAGATCACTAAAAGCATCAAAAGTGATATAGAGTTTAAATCAATACCTACTATTGATGAGGCAAATATCAAAAAGAGCAAAGATGTAGCTGAACAGATAAAGTCAATAAAGATTGATAACTCAGCTTTAGAGGTTCTAAGAGAGCTTGAAGAGGAGATGGATTTAACTCAAATTGCTTGTAAGCTAATTTCAAAACTTATAAAGAGTGATGGTGTAAATGGTCCTGATAAAATAGGATTTAATCAAAAATCTCTTGAAAAGATTATATCAACACTTGATCACCGTGACAGAGACAAAAGACCTTCTAGAAGAAGAAGTGGCGGCTTTGGTGGCGGCGGTGGCGGTAATAATAGAAGAAGAGATGGTGGCAACAGAAGCAAAAGCTCTCAAAGTGGCGGATATAGAGGAAAAAACTAGATTCTAAATATGGCAAAATTCAGATACTTGAATTTTGCCAACTCTGCAAAATTTTAAAAACTCCTAACAACTTCCATGAAATATTCTACTTTTTATGTTTTCAGTATTGACAATTAAATTTTTATGTATTATAATAACGATATCAATTTTCATTACTAGGAGTTTTCATGAAAAGATTAGGATTGGCTATTTTAGGTTTTGCACTTCTTGGGGGTGCACTTTTTGCTAGTGAGGTAAACTTATACTCTCACAGACATTATGATAGCGATAAAGAGCTATACAAAAAATTTGAAGCCAAAAGTGGTATCAAGGTAAATGTAGTACATGCAAATGCTGAGGAGCTTTTGGCTAAGCTAAAAATAGAGGGGGATAA
>JAABSR010000144.1 GCA_011390245.1 Campylobacterales bacterium | reverse complement strand
TTGGATTTTTTTATTGCAGATATAACCTCATCTAGGCTTATGTTGTAAAAAATAAGCTTATCATGATCTAGAGTTATTTGATAGTTTTTGACAAATCCGCCAATACTTGCTACTTCACTTACTCCATCAACCCCAAGTAGTGCGTATTTGTAGTAGAAGTCTTGTAAACTTCTTAGCTCATCTAGAGATTTACTTTTTGATTTTAGGGCATATTGATACACCCAGCCAACGCCAGTAGCATCAGGGCCTAAAGTCACATCCACTCCATTTGGTATGCTATTTTGTACAGTAGAGAGCTGCTCCAAAACTCTGCTTCTAGCCCAGTAGAGATCTGTATCATCTTTGAATATAATATATATTAGAGCGTTTCCATAGCTACTCATACCTCTAACAGTCTCAATCTGAGGTATTGACATAAAAGCATTGATAAGTGGGAAAGTGACCTGATCTTCTATAATCCGTGGTGATTGACCTGACCATTTTACTTGCACTATCACCTGAGGTGGAGAGAGATCAGGCAGAGCATCAAGTGCTGTGTTTTTGATAGCCCAAAAAGAGCCACCAAGAAGTAGTAAAACAACTACAATAACTAAAAATCTATTCCTAACACTTCCCTCTATGATTTTTTCTATCATTAGTATAGTCCATTTATCTGTGCATCACTATCAAGCATAAAAAGAGCCTTATCCGCTACCTCTTCACCCTCTTCTAATCCACTGATTACTTCATAGTTATGAGAATCAATCTTTCTAGCTTCGATCTCAATTGGGTCATATTCACCCTCATATTCACTTTTTTTGAAGACTACAAATATATCATCTTTTATTAGCACTGCACTTTTTGGCAACACAAGCATCTCTCTATTATCTTTTATGATATCCACTTTGGCAAACATTCCAGGAAATAGCTCAAGCTTGCTATTTTCTACTTCGATTCGTATATTTACGCTTTTTTCATTCAAATCTACAGAGGGGAGAATCTTATCTATTTTTGAGCTATAAGACTCATCTACTCCATCAAAAAAGAGCCTAGTGCTCATCCCCTCTTTTATGCTGCCTAGATCGTTTTGGTATATTTTTGCTTCTACCCAGAGCTTTCTTATATCTACTATCTCATAAGCAGTTTCACCAGCTTTTAGAAAACTCCCTTTGTTGATATTTTTTTTGTAGATTATTCCACTGTTTTTGGCATATACTGGTATTAGCTCTTTTACTACTCTCTTTTTTTCTATCTCTTCGATAGTGCTTTTTTCAACCCCTAAAAGTATCAATCTCTCAACTGCTGCTTTTTTTGCTCTATCTTGTTTGAATGCAATAGCATTTAGTAGCTCACTTTGAGCAGTGATTATCTCATTTGAGTAGATATCAAATAGTCTATCTCCCTCTTTGATGTTCAAGTAAGTTTCATCAGCATAGATTCTCTCTACAAAACCACTAAATCTTATGTTGTGATCATAGATATTTTTTTCATTTTGGACTACATAGCCATAGTATCTGCTACTCTCTGATATCTGAAGTTTTTTGACCTCTACTAGCTTGATATTGAAGAGTTGTTCTACGGTAATCTCATTTGAAAATAGTAGTGAGCAAAAAACAATAATACCAAGAATTTTTCTCAAATCTCACCTCCTAAAGCGATAAGCTCTCTTTTTAATTTTTCTATCTCAAATCTTTTATCTAGAAGCACAACCCTTGTATCAATATACTCATTTTCTACTAGATAAAATCCCTCAATACTGCTATCTCCGCTTTTTATTCGCTCAATCCCAAGATCTCTTATTTTTGCAATATTTGGTAAAATCTCACCCTCTATTCTTGTGATTTGCTCTTCTTGATTTTTCATCTCACTTTTTAAAATATCGTACCTATATGATATGCTATTTTTTATATTCTCAACCTCAAAATCAGCACCTCTTTGTTCGATATCTACTCTTTTTATGTCCATATCCTCTCTTTTTTGTAGAAGAAGTGGCACACTAACTCCAATTCCAAAAAAGTTATCTCTATTTTCTCTGACAAAATAGCCAATATTTATAGTGGGATTTGGTATCTTAGAGGCCTTTTTTGCAGCTAGCTGTGCTTTTTTTTGCTCCACTTTGTATTTGGCTCTCAAAATCTTATAGCTACTCTCCAAAGCTATCTCTTTGCTAGGAATACTATTTTGCACTCCATCTAAGAAGAAAAAGTTATCAATATCCCCAAAAGATAGCTCTTTTGCTCTATTTTTTTTAGTTACCATCTCTTTTTTTAGATTATCTATCCTCAGGTAGGCTTTTGATATCAAAAGATCGGCTTTAAATATCTGCTCCATTTTAGAGCTCATAGCTACTGCACTACTCTCTAGCTGCTCTTTTAGTGCCTCTAAGTTGTTGATGGATTCTAAGAGTAGTTCTATCTTGTCTTCCAAAAGAATATTTTCCAAAAGCAAAATCTCTATATCTCTTTTAAGCTCTACTTTTGCATCTAGAAGTCCATAATGTCTAGATTTTGCATCAAGAAGATTGGCTTTTGAGTTGTACTCTCTTTGATCGTTGATCTCAAGCTTTTGTGATAAAGAGATATAGAGAGTTTGAAGAGGCTCTCTATCCATGCTCAAAGGAGCCTCTTGCATGACTCCATTTGCTCCAAAGGATAACTTTGGATTTTCTAGTTTCAAAGATAGCTTTGATTTTAGCTCCAAAGCCTCTATCTCACTCTCCATAGTTTTAAACTTTGGATGGTTTTCATAGGCTCGCTCAACTATGCTTTCCACACTCATTCCGCTAGAAAATAGAGCAGAGACACTCAGAGCTAAAATAGCTATCTTTTTCAAAATCTCCCCTTTATTTTAGATTATTACGCTACTTTTATATCTATATTTTTTACCTTCACTCTCAAACTCAATCCTAACTTGCCATGTCCCACCCATAGAAAAGTTGATCATAACCTCATAAACACCTTCACCACTCTCTTTTGCCTCTCCGATGTACTCCATATATGGCATACCTGGCATCTCAGGCATAAAGACCTTCATGATCACTTCTGCTCCTTTTAGTGGAGTATCACCCTTGCTTAGAGATATGGTGAAATCATTGGTTCCCACTACCAGTGGTTTGGCAGTTGAGTACTCTACTTCTACTCCTGCGGTTTTACCCTTTTTTGAAAACCCATCAGCATACACGCCACTTACAAAAAACAGACCAACAACAAACAGTGCTAAAAACTTTCTCATCTCTTTCTCTCCTTTTTTTAATTTATGCAAGAATTCTATCTTTTTAGTGTGTAGCGAGTGTGGAGTGGGAGATGAAAAATGTAAGTACACTATTTACTCAAAAATAACAAATCATTGCTCATAATTTCAGCACTTATAAAGAATTGAATCTATAAAATTAACCTAAGCTTATCAAACTAAAAATCACATAATAGGAGAAAACATGTCATCTATCTTCTTCGAGAGAGAGAGAGAGAGAGAGTAGAAGGTTCCCCACTTTTTGGGGCAAAAAAGAGAGCAACTCAGGCAGTAAGCTCATGAACAC
>JAABSR010000143.1 GCA_011390245.1 Campylobacterales bacterium | reverse complement strand
GTAGTATCTCCAATCACATAGACAAAAAATTCATCTTAAGTTAAATAGTTTTATTGATGAGATATCAAAACTTTTGATGAAAAATGGATTTCATAGTGAGGACTTCAGAATCTATAGCAGAATAAAACGGCACTACTCTGTCTATCTAAAGATGCAGAGAAAGGGCATCACAATAGAAGAGGTGCTTGATCTATTGGCTATTCGTGTAGTTATAAAAGATAGCCTTGATTGTTATAAGGTTTTGGGGCTTATACACTTAAATTTTAAACCTATCATCTCTAGATTTAAAGACTACATTGCACTTCCAAAGGAGAATGGTTATCAGACAATCCACACTACGGTTTTTCATGAGGCTTCTATTTATGAAATCCAGATAAGAACTACTGGAATGCACAACTCCGCAGAGTATGGAGTGGCGGCTCACTGGAAGTACAAAAGTGATGGAATCGCTCCAAATCTTGATTGGCTTAGCAATCTTCAGTTTAAAAGCACAAATATAGAGGAGTTTTATGAGCTTGTAAAAAATGATCTCTATAGTGAAGATATATCTGTGTTTTCACCAGATGGTGATCTATATACTCTTCCAAATGGTGCTACGGCTTTGGATTTTGGATATGCTATACATACTGATATAGGAAATATGGCTAAAGAGGCATATATAAATAATATAAAATCTTCACTTCTTACAGTTTTGAAAAATGGAGATATAGTTAGGATTAGCCTTTCAAAAGAGATTATCCCTAGGTGCTCTTGGTATGACGCGGTTAAAACATCAAAAGCAAAAAATGCAATAAAACTAAACTGTATTCATAGAATGAAAACAATAGACAAAGAGAGCTCTATAAATATTTTGGCGACTATATTTGACAAGAGTATTGAGGAGATAGATCATTGGGTGAAAAGTGTAAAGCTTAGCAACAATATACATAAAGCAAGCAGAGATCTAAACTTTTTGCGTGAAGTCAAAAATAGGCTCAAAAATAGCTACAGAAAGGATGCTGGATTCTTAACAAAAATCAAGATAAGAATCTTAAAGCTCAAAAGCTATAAGTTTGACAATATAATAGTTAGCTCAAATACCCCAATATCTTCTATAGTTTTTGACTACTGCTGTCATCCAAAAATGGGTGATGATATTATCGCCTTCAAAAGTGGAAATAAAGCATTTGTTCATCACAAAATGTGTGATATAGGTTATGAGCAGATGGTTGAGGGCACTCCTATGCTTTTTGTTGAGTGGGAAAAAGAGAGTATGGTCAAATACAATCTAGTAGTTTCACTGGATAACAAAAAAGGCTCTTTGGCTATTTTTCTTCATTTTATGGCAAAAAATGATATAAATGTCTTAAAGATAGAGCTAGGAAATGAAAAAGATGGATATGCTAGTTATTGTAAATTGAATATTGAAACTGTAAATAAAGATATAAAAATATTAAAAAGCTTAATAACACAAAAAGCAAAAGTCATAGAGATGTATTATGAAAAGGATGCTTATGGAGGGATTGGATGAGTAGTGAAGAGGCAAAAAGAGAGATAGAGAGAGGAAGTAGTGAGATTATTGATAAAGAGAGGATTGAATTTTTATTAAAAAGATACTTTGATAGTGGAGAGAAGTATTATGTCAAAGCAGGATTTGACCCAACAGCACCAGATCTTCATCTAGGTCATACAGTGCTTCTGCAAAAGCTAGCAACTTTTCAAAAATATGGGGGAATTATTCAGTTTCTTATAGGGGATTTTACTGCAACTATTGGTGATCCAACAGGTAAAAGTGAAACTAGAAAAGTTCTTGATGTAGAGCAGATATTAGAGAATGCAAAGAGCTATAAAGAGCAGGTTTTTAAGATTTTAGAAGAGGATAAATGTGAGGTTGTTTTTAACTCATCTTGGTTAAATAAACTAGGTGCTTCAGGTATTGTTGAGCTTACGACTAGATTTAATGTAGCTAGGATGCTAGAGAGAGATGATTTTGAGAAACGATACAAAGCCAATACCCCGATATCAATAAGTGAATTTATCTATCCTATGCTTCAAGGGTATGACTCTGTTGTATTAAATAGCGATATTGAGATAGGTGGAACTGATCAGAAGTTTAACCTTCTAATGGGCAGACATCTTCAGAGATCATACGACTGCAAAAAAGAGCAAGCAATAGTTATGATGCCTATTTTAGAGGGGCTAGATGGTGTGCAAAAGATGAGTAAATCTTTGGACAACTACATAGGTGTCACTGAGAATCCAAATGATATGTATGCTAAAATATTGAGCATATCAGATGAGCTAATGTGGAGATATTTTGAGCTTTTGAGTGCAAAAACCATAAAAGAGATAGAGCTATTAAAAGCAGGAGTAGATGATGGTAGTTTGCATCCTAAAAAGATAAAAGAGGAGCTTGCTTTAGAGATTGTTGAGAGATTTTATAGCAAAAAGATTTCACTAGAATCAAAAGAGGAATTTGATAAAGTATTTTCACAAAATGCGATTCCTTCACAAATTGATGAGTTTAGTTTTGAAGCTCCTCTTTGGATTGGTAAAGTTTTGCTTGATTCAAAGCTTGAAAACTCAACATCACAAGCAATCCGTGATATCAATGCAGGTGCAGTAAAAATTGATGGAGAAAAGGTTGAAGATAGGGATTTTCAACTACAAAAAGGTGAATATGTTGTACAAGTTGGCAAAAGAAAATTTGCAAAAATTATTATGAAGTAGATTTATGAGTAGTATTTATAGTAAATTAAAAGAGCCTCTAAAAATTGGAAAAGTAACTATTGACCACCCTATTATTCAGGGTGGCATGGGTGTAGGTGTGAGTTGGGATGAGTTAGCTGGCAGTGTCTCAAAAAGTGGTTGTTTGGGCGTTATAAGCTCTGTTGGTACTGGAAATTACGGAGATGGGAAGTTTGCAACTCTAAGCAGAGGCAGGCCAAAAGATGCACAAAACTTCTATAGTAGGGATGCTCTTTTTGAGATATTCAAAAATGCAAGAAAAATATGCAAAGATAAACCACTTGGTGCAAACATACTTTATGCGATAAATGATTATGGTAGAGTTGTTAGGGATTCTTGTGAAGCAGGTGCTAATGTAATCATAACTGGTGCTGGACTGCCTACAAATATGCCAGAATTTACTACAGATTTTCCAGATGTAGCTTTAGTGCCGATCGTCTCTTCGCCCAAAGCATTGCAGATTATCTGCAAAAGATGGGAGATGAGGTACAAAAAGATCCCAGATGCTGTAATAGTAGAGGGTCCTCTTAGTGGTGGGCATCAAGGTTTTAGCTATGATGATTGTCTAAAAGATGAGTTTAGGCTTGAAAATCTAATAAAGCCAGTTGTGGACATCGCAGCAAAGTGGGGAGATATACCAGTGATAGCCGCAGGTGGAATCTGGGATAGAGAAGATATAGTTAAATTTCTGGAGCTAGGAGCTAGAGGCGTTCAGATGGCTACTAGATTTTTAGGAACTTTTGAGTGTGATGCCAAAGCATATCAAGAGGTGATAATAAAAGCTAAAAAAGATGATATAAAACTTATAAAATCTCCTGTAGGATATCCAG
>JAABSR010000142.1 GCA_011390245.1 Campylobacterales bacterium | reverse complement strand
CCTATTATTTTTGGATAGATAGAGTGTTGCTAGCTTTTGTTCCTCAAGAGCATTCTCAAAAATAACAGATTTTATAGCTCCAATATAAGCACTATCCTCTTCAATCAAATCTAGATTTTTGATTTCACACACGCCTCTGCTACCCTCAGTAATATAGAGATCATTATCCATCCCTATCACTGTAGCTATCTTTTGAGAGAGCAATTTTACACCTTCTATGCAGAGATGGTATCTAATATCTAGATTATCATCCTCTTTTTGGAAAACATAATAAATATTTGATAGGTTTAAGAAGTGTGCTAGAATAAATTCTATAGCACAAAATGGCAATGAAACTTTAGCAGCATTGCCTACAAACCTCTTCTCTACATCAAAATCACTATTTATTCTTGCGTATGTTTTGACCCTCTGTATTGAGCCAATAGCCAAAAACTCTTTTTTTGCAATCTCAAAAAGAGTAGAGATATCCTTAGTATTTGAAAGCAAAACATCTGGAAGCAAGGTTTTCTCTATATTATAAAGTGAGAATATTTTTGTACCAAAAAATGTATCAACCTTGATAGATTCTCCACTCTTTAGAGCCTTTATAAGATTTTCAAAAATCTCTTCATTGCTTATATTTTGAATTTTTTTATCAACATATAGAGAGTAGCTTGCATTTTCTGCTTTTTCATAGCTATAACCAAAATGGCTTATATCGGCAAAAGGATTGAGATAATCTTTTGAGTTTTTATCTAAAATCTTTAGCAAAAAGTCTTGAGTTAGTGAGAAGTTGATATCTTTTTTGATACTTAAGTTGGCTGGATTTTCTACAAACTGCTCTTTTAGCTTAGAATCTCCTAGAAAGATAGAGAGAGGCATCTTTAAAGCAAGCTCTTGGAAAAAGTTCTCTATCTTCTCTTCGCTATCATCAACAGATATAAGAATCTCCCCATCTTCATAACCAACTTTTGCCCCTATCTCATGCTCTTTGATGAGATCTGAAACAAATCTAATCATCTCAGAATCATCTTGTATGTATTCTATACTATAAGTTATCTGCACTTTTAATATTCCTTGAAAATCTAATTTTGTGAAGTTATGTTAGAGATTATCTCTTCTAGCGTAGTTTTTTTGATCTCTTCTATATCGTAAGAGTAGGATATTAGCTCATTTTTTATTGTATCTATAAGTGTAGGAAAGGCACTCTTTAAAGATTGTGAGATTCCAATTTCTACAGATTTTATATCTTCAGGCACTACCCCAATAATAACCACCTCTGCTATTTTATCCAATAGTGAACAAATCTCTAACATCTCAACTATCTCAACCTCATGAGCCGTCTGTCTATAGCTTCCAAGCCCCATCATCTCTTCAGCTGGGAGTCTATAAATTGATGCAGGTTTATCATCTATAGAGACTGTATCAACGATAATAACTCTTTTATAGTCTTGAAAATAGGACATGAGAGTAAAGCCTAAAGTAGCACCATCTATAATATCAATTGATGGAGCTACATTGAAATTTTCCTGAAAATACCTAGCGGCATAGACGCCAATGCCCTCATCTTTAAAGAGGACATTGCCTACACCTATGATTATTAAATCATTTTCCATCAGGAACTTTTTTGAACTTCTCTCCACTAAATACTATAGAGATATCACCCTCTCTCCAATATATTGTTCTCCACACCTGATAGTAGATATGAAACATTGCCCACGCTATGATAAAGTACATTGTTAGGTGGTGAACATATCTAACGCCCATGTTTCCACCAAAGACTACAAGCGTCCAATCAGTAGTAGCATGCAATAGCCAAGGCCACCATGTGCCAATAGAGCTATGTCCACTTGCCAAACCTTGTACATAAAGCTGCAATCCAGTGAAAAGCATAAAAACCAAAAGAAGATGGAATACAGTGAAAAAGACAACATTAAAAGAGTCACTATGAGTTGAGTCAAAGTTCTTTCTTCTATTGAAAGTTACAAGATTTATAAAAACCTCCCAAAACTCTGTAATATTTTTAGGGGTTGGAATAAGCTTCTTGTAAGGCTTCTCAAATCTACTAAAAAAGTAGAGATAGCCTATTACGATAGAAGAGACATCAAAGATGATTGCAGCTATTAAATGCCCCCATCTATTCCATGCCATTGTGTAAGTATTGACTGCCTCATCAGCTATAAAAGGTGTATAAAAAGGGTATCCTATATAAAGACCAGTAGCAACAGCCACTATCATGCTAAAAGCAATCACCCAATGGTTAATCCGCATAAAAAGAGTCATTCTCTTTATTCGTTCTATTTTTTCAGACATTACAGCCTCCTCCATTACCTACAGGGTTGACCTTGTAAGAAGAAAGCTCCTTTCCTTTTGTATCTACTATATGTACCGCACAAGCTAGGCAAGGGTCAAAAGAGTGGATAGTCCTAATAATCTCTAAAGGCTCCTCTACATTTGATACTTTTGTTCCTATAAGAGCTTGCTCATACGCTCCATTTCTCTCTTTATAATCTTTAGGAGCTGCATTCCAAGTAGTTGGTACGATACATTGATAGTTCTCAATTTTGCCATTCTTTATCTTCACCCAATGTCCCAATGCCCCTCTAGGAGCCTCCTCCATACCATAACCTTGTGCATCTTTTGAGACCTCATCGAAGTCAAATTTTGTCCAAGTCGCTAGATTTCCAGTAGAAGTATTTTTAAGCAACTCATCACACCAGCCTATCATCTCATCAGCAATCAAATCAGTCTCTACTGCTCTAGCCGCAGTTCTTCCTACTGTAGAGAAAAGGATAGTTGCAGGGATACTCATGCCAGCTATTTTGCTTAGCTCCCCTAAGAATCCATTTACATATTTTTGGATCTTCTCTTCGCCTCTAAAGTATCCTATAACCATTCTTGAAAGTGGCCCAACTTCCATACGAGTATCATTATAGAGTGGTGATTTTAGGTATGTGTATTTCTCATCTGTTTTGAGATATGCATAACCATCCTCTTTTTTGTTGTATCCTGTAAACTTAGGATTTGTAACACCATCATAAGGGTGCAATCTATCATTGCCCTCATACCATGAGTGTGTCACATCTTCTACTATTTTTTGCTGATCAATATCCTCTACTTTTATTTTTGAGAGATCAATTGATTTTAGTATATCAGGCGTGATGTGAGCATTATTTGGATTTAAAATAAGTGCACCAGCTGGACTTAGCATCTTACCCTCATACATAGGATTGTCATCAACTCTCATAAGCCCAAAGCTTAGAAAGTTACAAAGTCCAGCTCCAACTGCTCCTAAAGCTTCATCAGCATAAGCAATACCTGCCATATAGACATCTGGAATATATGCGCTCTTTATAAAATGTCTCCCTTTTTCTAGGATTGATTTATACTCACCAATTCTTGCAGGATTTTGAATATCTTGCACACAAGTGACTCCACCTACGACTATGGACTGAGGATGTGGTGATTTACCACCAAAAATCGCATGCATTTTTGCTAGGTCTCTTTGAAGATCAAGTGCGTCTAGGTAGTGAGAAACTGCTATGAGATTTTGCTCAGGAGTTAGTTTATAGCTAGGATTTCCCCAGTAACCTT
>JAABSR010000141.1 GCA_011390245.1 Campylobacterales bacterium | reverse complement strand
TTTTTGCACTTTGAGTTTTTCCAACCCCAGTTGGCCCTAGAAACATAAAGCTTCCAATAGGTCTGCTCTCTTCACTTAGTCCAGCTTTGTTTCTTTTTATAGCTCTTGATATCGCTTTTAGTGCTTTATCTTGACCTACTACCTCTTTTTTTAGCTCATCTTCCACATGCAAAATCTTATCTTTTTCAGCTTGTAGCATCTTTGATACTGGTATTTGTGTCCAGCGACTAACTATCTTCGCAATTGATTCATCATTTACAGAGTTTTTTAGCAGAGTCCCACTCTCTTGCATTTTGCTCCATCGCTCATTTAGCTCTTTTTCTTTATTATCGAGTTCTGGGATAGCACCATACTCTATCTCTGCAGCTTTATTGAACTCTCCATTTCTTTTGGCTAGTTCTGCATCTCTTCTTAGCTCATCGTATTTAGATTTGATATTTGCTATCTCATTAAATACACTCTTTTCACTCTCAAATTGGGATTCTAAAGCTATCTTTTTTTCATTGCCATCTGCTAACTCTTTTTCTATCTCCTCTATTCTTTGTTTATTATCTTTCTCTCTATCCATCACAAGAGCCTCTTTTTCTACTCTCAATCGCTCTATCTCTCTTTTTATAGCACTTAGTTCTAGTGGTTCGGATTCTATTTGCATCTTAAGCTCTGCTGCTGCTTCATCTATGAGGTCAATAGCTTTATCTGGAAGATACCTATCTGTGATATATCTGCTTGAGAGTTTTGCTGAAGCTACAAGTGCATTATCTTGGATAGTGACATTGTGGTGAGCTTCAAGCTTCTCTTTTATGCCCCTTAAAATCTGTAGAGCCTCAGATATTGAAGGTTCGCCAACAAATATAGGCTGAAATCTTCTCTGCAATGCTGTATCTTTTTCAAAATATTTTCTATACTCTTTTAGTGTTGTAGCCCCTATAGTATGAAGCTCTCCTCTAGCAAGTGCTGGCTTTAGAATATTTGCAGCATCCATGCTTCCCTCACTAGCTCCAGCTCCTACAATAGTGTGAATCTCATCAATAAAGAGGATAACATTTGCACTTTTTTTGACCTCATCAATAACTGATTTTAGTCTATCCTCAAATTCACCCCTATATTTTGCACCAGCTATAAGTGAGCTTAGATCAAGCACTACAACCCTCTTATTTTGCAAAGAGAGAGGAACATCTCTATCTACAATCCTTTGAGCCAATCCCTCAACAACAGCAGTTTTTCCAACTCCTGGCTCACCTAGTAGTATAGGGTTGTTTTTTGTTTTTCTGATTAGAATCTGCATCATTCTATTTATCTCTTCATCTCTACCAATAACTGGATCTAGTTTTCTCTCTAGAGCAAGTTTTGTTAGATCAATACCATATTTTCCTAAGGATTCTAAGTTTTCATCTCCACTTTGGGACTCTATTTTTACTCCACCTCTTATGGATTCTAGGCTCTTTTTTAGCTCACCTAGATCAAGATATTTTTTCAAGATATTTTTGACACTTTTTTCTTCTAAATTTGCAACTATCCATGTATCAACGCTTATATATTTATCTCCATTTTTGACCATCAAACCCTCAGCATTACTCAATGCTTGAGCTAGATTCTTGCCTATTTTGATATTCTCTTTTGTAACTGTTGAGGTTTTTGGTAATTTTTGTGCCTCACTTTTTGCTTCAAGTTCTATTGCACTTTTATCTATATTCATACTATTTAGTGCTTGATTTAAAATTGAGCTAGAGTTTGTAAGTAGTGCCCAGATGATATGGACTACATCAATCTCTTGGTTTTTGTTGTGCATAGCTAGTGATGCGCCGCTCTCTATAAGCTCTCTTAACTGATTTGTTAACTTCTCTAAGATATTCATATTATCACTCCTGTATTTTAAGTGCCAGAATTGTACAACATTGAGCGTACCTTTGTCAAGATATATTATTCATATAACTGATATATTTAAAATAGCATACTAGCTCAAATCACAAATTCTATTTTTATGCTCACTGTTATATAATCACTATAAATATTTAAGGATGGCGGTAAGAATGAAAAATAGAACAGTTTATGTAGGATTTATATTTACAGTAATATCACTACTATTTATTACAACACAAAATCTTTTGGCTGAAGTAGCAAAAGATAATGCAAGTAGGCTAGAGTCATATAACAAACTAAGAAAAGTGATAGGCACTGTAGAGAGTTACTATGTTGATGAGGTAGAGATTCAAGAGATAGTAGATAAAGCTATAGAGGGGATGCTTGAAAATCTAGATGCTCACTCATCATTTCTATCAGATAAAAAATATGATGATCTAAAAGTTCAAACCGATGGCGAATTTGGAGGGCTTGGTATTACTGTTGGCATGAGAGATGGTGCACTTACAGTTATAGCCCCTATAGAGGGTACTCCAGCGGATAAAGCAGGATTGAAACCTGGAGATATTATATTAAAAGTGGGTGATCAATCAACTCTAAATATGACAATAGATGAAGCAGTCTCTGTAATGAGAGGCAAACCAAAAACTAAAGTATCTCTCACAATAGTGAGAAAAAAAGAGCCCAAACCACTTATCATAGAAGTAATAAGAGATATCATCACAGTCAAATCTGTTTACTCAAAAAGAGTGGTAGATGAGGATATTTTATATATAAGAGTGACGAGCTTTGACAAAAATGTTGTTACTAGAGTAAAAGAGGAGATAAAAGATTCCAAAGAGTGGATGAGTGGAATCATACTTGATCTAAGAAATAACCCTGGCGGTTTGCTTGATCAAGCAGTAGGACTTTCAGATCTTTTTATAGATAGCGGAGTGAT
Organism: Campylobacterales bacterium; assembly: GCA_011390245.1. Lineage (GTDB taxonomy): Bacteria > Campylobacterota > Campylobacteria > Campylobacterales > JAABSR01 > JAABSR01. The sequence goes on along the minus strand of JAABSR010000141.1, from coordinate 928 downwards.
AGTCTCTCAAAAAGGTCGAATCGAAAGTGAAAACAGAGAGTTTAAAGCTACAAGTGCTGGAACTTACAACAATATACCACTAGTAGTTCTTGTAAATAATGGAAGCGCTAGTGCAAGTGAGATAGTTAGTGGAGCACTACAAGATCACAAAAAGGCTGTAGTAATAGGAGAAAACACTTTTGGTAAAGGTAGCGTACAAGTTATTTTACCACTAGATGATGGTGAGGCATTGAGATTGACTATTGCTAGATACTATTTGCCAAGTGGGAGAACTATACAAGCTGTAGGTATAAAACCTGACATTGTTGTATTTCCTGGTGAAGTTCCACATGAAATAGATGAGTTTAAGATAAAAGAGGCTGAGCTAAAATCACATCTAGAAAATGAACTAGAGAAGATTGAGCCTAAAATAGAAGAGCTAAAAAGTGAGATTGAGGATGATGGAAGCAAAACCATCGTAGAAGATGACATACTAAGAGATATACAGCTAAAAAGTGCAGTCGATACACTAAAAACATGGAAAATTATCAAAAAATAGGAGAGATAAAATGGAAAAAAAAGAGCTACTTTATGAGGGAAAAGCAAAAAAGATACACTCTACAACAGATGAAAATCTAATCATTGCTGAGTTCAAAGATGATCTTACGGCTTTTAATGCAGTAAAAAAAGGGAGTGAGCTTGGCAAAGGTGCGCTAAATAATAAGATTAGCTCTGAAATTTTTAGGCTACTAAAGAGCAATGGGATTGATTCTCACTTTGTGGAGACGATAGATGAAAATCACATGCTATGCAAAAAGCTTAATATTATTTTGATTGAGGTGATAGTTAGAAATATCGCGACTGGCTCTTTAGTAAAAAGGCTGGATATAGAAGATGGCAAAGAGTTGCCTTTTGCTATGGTTGAGTTTTGCTACAAAAGAGATGACCT
>JAABSR010000013.1 GCA_011390245.1 Campylobacterales bacterium | reverse complement strand
ATCACTTGCACATCCCACTCCAGCATCAACAATCACTGGCACTTTTATAGCTTCTTTGATAAAAACAATATTGTATCTATTTTGGATACCAAGCCCTGAGCCTATGGGGCTAGCTAGTGGCATCACTGCAGCGGCTCCTGCATCTTCTAATCTTTTTGCCATTATTGGGTCATCACTTGTATAGCAGAGGCAAGTAAAACCCTCTTTGCTTAGAATCTCACATGCTTTTATAGTCTCTATCACATCAGGATATAGTGTCTTTTTTGTATCACCAATCACCTCAAGTTTTATAAAGTCGATCCCAGTCGCCTCTCTTGTAAGCCTAAAGAGGGTTATTGCATCCTCGCTTGTTGTGCAGCCTGCAGAGTTTGGTAGAAACTGTACATTAGAATCCTTGAAGTAATCCATGAGGTTATCTTCATTTTTATCTGTAATATTTACTCTTCTTACTGCAACAGTTATCATCTCTGATTCTGAAGCTATTGTGGCGTCATAAGTTGTTTGAAAATCTTTATACTTCCCACTTCCTACTATTAGCCTACTTTTGAACTCTTTTTTGCCTATTGTTAGATTACTATCCATTCTATTCCTTTAAAATTTTTCTACTTTTAACAAAAGCACTCTTAAATAGTGCTAATAGAATCTATCAAATCCATAGGTGAGAGGGCATAGCTGTTTTTTGTGATATTTTTAGCTGAAGCACTAAGGGCTATAGAGCCTTGCAAAGCTGCTTGCAACGGTTGGTATCCTTGAGCCAATAGTGATGCTATAAAACCACTTAAAACATCTCCGCTACCACCTTTTGAGAGCCTATTTGTTCCCATATCATTGATATAAAGATTTTGATTTTGAGCTACTATCATATTGGCACCTTTGAGTAGAAGCACCACATTTTTATATTTCAAAGAAAATTTCAAAGATAGCTCAAATCTATCTCTTTGGATTTGATCAACACTATACTCGCCAATTCCTGTGATTTTTAGAAGTGAAGCGAACTCTTTTGGATGAGGAGTGAGCACTACTTTTTCATTTCTCTCCAAAATCTTCAAAATCTCATCTTTGTAGAACATATCTGCATCAATAACTAGTGGGGTTTTAAAAGCAGACTCCAAAATCTCTCCATCTATCTCTCTGCTGCCAAGACCCATACCTATAGCCATAGCTTTGATATTTTTGGGAATACTACTATCTTGTAGTATCTCAAAAGGGATGTTTTCTCTTTTTGAAGTCAAGATAGTCACAAGTGCTACACCAAATCTAAATGCTCCAAGCGAGGAAAGTATAGCCGCACTAATTTTTTGACCACCTACGACCACTAGATGTCCAAAATCTCCTTTGTGAGAGTTTCTTTTGTCTCTATGTGGAGGTTTAAAATCATCCTTCTCTAGTAGAAAAAAGTCGCTTCTACTCTCATATTTCTCCCTGCTTACTCCTAGATTTGCGACATGTATATCTCCTACAAAATCTTTAGCATCATCTGAGAAAAGAGATAACTTCAAAGAGCCCATAGTTATAGTAGTGTTGGCTCTAAAGGTAGCAGTTGAGATATTTCCATTCTCTTTTATGCCACTTGGTATATCACAAGCTATTTTGTAGCCTACTAGAGTATTTATCTCTTCAAGCAGACTACTTATATTTTGCTTCATATCTCCACTAAAGCCACTACCAAAAAGAGCATCTACCACTATATCAGATTCAAATATGCTCTCTACTACTTCAACACCAATTTTTTTTGCTCTATCTAGCTGGAGTTTTGCCATATCGCTTTTCACACCAAGAGGTAGCACTATTTTTACTTGATAGTCATTATGTAGTATCCTAGAGAGAGCTATGCCATCAGCTCCATTATTGCCACATCCTGCAACTATCAAAACAGTTTTACTTCTATCAAATCTACTCTTTATAAAAAGTGCAATCTCAAAAGCAGCATGTTCCATCAAAATATCTTCACTTAGCCCATACTCTTCATAACATCTTCTATCTAGATCGGTTACATTTTTATATATTTTTTGCACAATAACTCCTCCTAAATAGCAAAAGAGAAGATAGAGCCCTCTTTGCTTTTGCTCTCTATCTCTAGTGTTGTTTCATGTAGTTTTAATATATATCTAACAATAGAAAGTCCTAGACCCAAAGATGAGTTCCAGCTATTATTATCAGCTCTATAAAACTTCTTAGTCACTAGGCTTATCTCTTCGTTGCTCAGACCTATACCGCTATCAATTACTGATATTTTATTTATATCTATATGGATCACAACATCAGAGCTAGAGTATTTTAGTGCATTATCGGTTAGATTTGTTATAACCACCTCCATGAGTGTTTTATCACCCTTTATAAGCCGTGGATTCCCCTCTATGATTATCTCTCTATTTTTGTGTTTTTCTTCTAGCATAAATTTGACATCAAGGCAGACACCTTTTATATCAAATTCTGTTATATTCATCTCTAAGGATTTATTTTCTAGCTTTACAGATAGGGTTAGCCTATCTATGAGGGCAGAGAGTTTTTTTGAGTTAAAATATATCTTATCCAAAAATTTAGCTCTGATACTTGGATCTAGTTCACTATCTTCAGTTAGAGTTTCGCTATAACCCATAATGATTGCTATTGGATTTTTAAATTCATGTGATATGGCTGAGAGGATTTCATTGTTTTGCCTGTTTCTTAGCCTAAGACCAGCAGTCTTTTTTCTATATTTTTTATCTTTTTTTTCTATATGTTTAGCTACCTTTTCTATTATAAATCCAATCTCTTCAAACTCTTTTATGAAGCTTGGCTCTATATCCATATGGTAGTTTTTTTCACTTAGTTTTCTAAGATACTCTTTGACTTTTTCTACCTCTTTTAGTGCGCTTAGGTTTATTTTTCTTGCAATAAAAAAGGCTATTATCATCCCAAAAGTAAAAGAGAGGGAAAGATTTAGCCAAAATCTAAAATACTCACTCCAGATATTTTTGATTTTTGTGGCCGCTTTTATGATATAGATATTTCCATCAATCTCTATTTCTCTTGAAACTTCTAAGAGCTTCCCATCTTTTATAGTGTTAATAGATTCTATCTCTTCATCAGCTCCTTGAGGATATATTTTTCTCTCTTCTCCATCAAAAAGTGAAATATAGATATCTTTTGTAGAGCTTAGATTCTTGAGGGTTTCTCTATTATCGCCTAAGATGATATCTTCAAAAAGTGGCTCGCTAAGTATTAGAAATGAGCTTAAAACCTCTCTGTTTTTATCCTCTTCACTCTCTTTTTTTTCAAAATAGGTAAAAATTGATAGTATAAGAAATGTTGCACCAAAAATAAGTGCAAAATTTAAAAAATAGAGTTGATGGAATCTCAACAAAGAGTGTAACCCTCTCCTCTGACTGATTTAAAATATTTTTTATCTTTTTTTGGATCTATCTTCTCTTTTAGTCTTTTTATAGCCACATTTACAGTTCTATCTTGATAGAATCCTTCATTTCCCCAGACATTTTCTAGAAGATACTCTCTTGTTAGTACGATGTTTCTATTTTTTATAAACTCACTAAGAAGTAAAAACTCCAATTTTGTTAGATCAACGCTCATGCCATCAACCAACACCTCTCTACTTTTGGGTTTGACTACTATATCTCTGTATTGATAAACTTCGCTATCTTCTTGTTTTGTTCTCTTTAAAACCGCCTTTATCCTAAAGAGAAGCTCTTTGAAGCTAAATGGTTTTGTCATGTAGTCATCTCCACCTCTCTCAAAGCCCTCTATCATGTCACTCTCTTTGATTTTTGCACTCAAAAATATTACAGGAGTTTGATATCCCTTCTCTCTTAGAAGCTTGACAAATTCACTTCCCTCAGCTCCTGGGAGATTTCTATCAACTATGAGCAAATCCACTGATTCCTCTTTTAATAGCTGCTCAACATTTTTTGTATTCAAAAAGCCAATAGCCTCATATCCCTCTTTTTGAAGATTGTACTCTATTAACTCCAAAAGATCTTGCTCATCCTCTATTATCCCAATAAGTGAACTCAAAAAAATCTCCTAAATTAAGTTTTTTGATAGATATGCTGAGAGTAATTATATCTCTTTTGGCTTGTCATGCAAAATGAGATAAATACCACCACTACAATGTTACAAAATTTGTGCTACATAATGGTAACTATCTGTAATTCTATTGTAATTCAAAGGGGTATAATCACTGTATAGAATTTTAAAGGATACAACATAAAATCAAACTATCTGTTTACTCCAAAAAAGGGGGATATTCCTATAAATAAGTACAAAAGATGGGATCAGCTCTTAAATAATGTAGAGCTAAACCTTGAACCAATAGTTAATATATACAGCGGTGCTGTTTTTGGTTTTGAGATATCAATATCAAATATCAATGATCTTGGCTTTGAAGATGAAAAGTCTCTATTTGATGAGGTGCACAAAGATAAAGCTCTTCTCTTTTTTGAATTAAATCTTAGAAAAATATGCATAGATACTTTCTTAGAAAAAAAAGATTCTAAAGGAATCAAGCTTTTTTATAAGTTTGATAGCAGAATCTTAAATCATAAAATATATCTAAAAGAGGAGTATGAAGAGTTAAAGAGTAGTCTTGATGCTTTTAGTGATATTCTCTGCCTTCAGATAAAACAAAAGATTGACATATTGGATATGAATGATTACAGTAAATTATCAAAACAGTATCTAGAAAAGGGCTATAAAATAGCTATAGACAACTACGGTTATGGCTGTTTTAACTATCGTATGTTGTATGAAAATAGTCCAGATTTTTTGAAAATTGATAGATTCTTTACTCAAAATCTTGGAAAAGATAAAGTAAAAAAGATATTTTTATCATCCATGGCAAATAGTGCAAAAGTTATAGGGATAGATATCATTGCAAAAGGTGTAGATGACAAAGAGACATACTATGTCTGCAAAGAGTTAGGAATCAACCTAATTCAAGGTAAAATAGTAGAAGAGCCTACAAGTATCAAAAAAGATATCAATATAAAGTATGAGCACATAGAGGAACTTCATGTAAACGATAAGAGAAAAGAGGGGGATAAATTCTCCATAGAGGAGCAGATGGAGTATATCGAGCCTGTATTTACAAATGAAGAGATGATATATGTCTTAGAGAAGCTCAAAAACAACAAAGAGAAATCATTTTTACCAATACTAGATAGTAGTGAAATGCCTCTAGGGATAGTTAAAGATGAAGACTTAAAAGATTATGTATATTCTAGCTATGGCACTGCACTACTAAATAATAAGTCATACATCAAATCTGTCACTCACTTTCTCTCAAAAGCAGCAATAGCAGATATCAATGTTCCAATAGAGAAGATTTTAGAGATTTATACTCAAAGTGATGAAGGTTCGGGGATTATTATCACAAAAGATACTAAATATATTGGATTCTTGACATCCAAATCTCTTCTAGAGCTACTAAATAATAAGAATCTCTCCATAGCAAGAGATCAAAATCCACTCACAAAACTTCCTGGCAACAATACGATCAATCAGTTTATAGCAAAATGCCTTGATGAAAGAGAGGAGGGTGATGAGGAGATACATTTTGCCTATCTTGATTTTGACAACTTTAAACCATTCAATGACAAGTATGGATTTAGAAATGGAGATAGAGCAATACTTATTTTTGCTGATATCTTAAGATCTTTAGAGCAAAAAGGATATTTTGCTGCACATATTGGAGGGGATGACTTTTTTATTGGAAATAGAAATAGAGATAATTTTATAGAGTTTTATAATATGGTCAAAATGGCTATAGATAAGTTCAAAAATGATGCAGAGAGTCTCTATTCACAAGAAGATAGAAATAGGGGAGTTGTATCGATGAAGAGTAGAGAGGGTGAAGTAAAAGAGTATAAACTCCTAACCGTTAGTGCAGCAATTTTAGATGTCACAAAAAGTAGTGAGATCTCTATAACCACCCACATGGATGATATCTTCTCACTACTAAAAAAATCAGCTAAAAACTCATCTAGCAAGATCGCATACGCAACCTTGCTTTAGGAATTAATCCTCATCCTTAAAAGCGTCATCAAGCTTTGGTAAAATCCCCTCGATGAGGGCAATGTCACTCTTTAGATGCTCCATAACATACTCTGGCATCTTGGAATCATCAAAAGTATTTAGTCTCTCATAGTGCTCTAATTTTGCTCTCTCAGAGCCTAATCTAACCTTTAGAGCGTTAAATATCATATTTTTTTCATGTTTATTCAACTTAACTTTTCCCACACATAATCCTTAAAGTAATAAAATCAACCAAATTTTCCTGTTATATACTGCTCAGTTCTGCTCTCTTGCGGATTTACAAATATCTGCTCAGTCTCTCCATACTCTACAAGCTCTCCAATATGAAAAAATGCTGTCATATCAGCAACTCTTGCAGCTTGTTGCATATTGTGCGTTACTACTATTAGTGTAAACCTCTCTTTGAGTTCTATCATTAGTCTCTCAATAATCTGTGTTGAGATTGGATCAAGGGCACTTGTTGGCTCATCCATAAGTATTACATCAGGTTGCACGGCTATTGTTCTAGCGATACAAAGTCTCTGCTGTTGTCCACCACTTAGTGCAGTTCCTGGTTGCTTTAGCATATCTTTTACCTCTTCCCATAGACCAGCACCTTTGAGTGAATTCTCCACCAACTCATCACAATCGCTTCCCTTTTTTACAATATCATGCATCAAAGGTGCATAGGCGACATTTTCATATATTGATTTTGGAAATGGATTTGGTTGTTGAAAAACCATCCCAACTCTTTTTCTAACCGCTACTTCATCGACTCCTGGAGCATAAATATCATGACCATCTATCTCTACTTTTCCCTCTATCCTAACAGAATCAATTAAGTCATTCATTCTGTTTAGACATCTAAGATAAGTCGATTTTCCACAACCAGAAGGTCCTATAAAAGCTGTAATCTTTTTCTCATAGATGTCAAGATTTACTCCTTGTAGTGCCTCTTTTTCACCATACCACAACCACAAATCCTTAGAAGAGACTTTGATTTTTTTCTCTCCATCGCCCATATCACCTTTAAAGTTATTACTATCTACTTTCATATCTACTTTCTTGCTCATTTTTACCTCACCCTACCAAGTTTTAGTATATTTTTTTCTTAGATATATTGCTACTGCATTTAGTGTAATAAGTACTGAGAGAAGCACCAAAATACCCGCAGCAGTCTTTTCTATATAGGCTTTCTCCGGCATACCAGACCAGGTATAGATTTGTGCTGGCATAACTGTAGCAGCACTCAATATATTGGTTGCAGCATCTGGAACAAATGCTATCATTCCTACAATTATTAGTGGTGCAGTCTCTCCCATAGCTTGTGCTAGAGCTATTATTGAGCCAGTTAACATTCCAGGCATCGCTGGAGGAAGGACATGATCCCTAACTATCTGCCATCTTGTAAGTCCTAGCCCAAAACCTGCTTGCCTAATTGTGTTAGGTACAGATTTGAGTGCCGCCTTTGAGCTTACAATAATAATAGGCAACGACATAAGAGCTAGAGTCATACCACCAACTAGAGCTGAACTCCTTGGCACTCCAAAGAAGTTTATAAATATCGCTAACCCCAAAAGACCAAAAAGTATAGATGGAATTGCGGCTAGATTGTTGATATTTACCTCAATAAATTGTGTAAGCTTATTATCAGGTGCAAACTCTTCAAGATAAATTGCTGTCATGATTCCTATAGGAACAGCCAAAGACATGGTCACAAGCATAGTTAGTATGGAGCCAATAATAGCTGAATAGAAACCTGCATTTTCAGGAATTTTGGAATCTCCTGTAAAAAAGAATATAAGATTAGTTTGAAATCTAATATCTCCACTCTCTTTTAGTTCATCTATTCTATCTTTGACTCTATCTTTTAGTCTATTCTCTCCGCCTTTCATGTATTGATCACTCTCAGCCCCAGCTAGTGCCCAAAACTCTTGAGTAGTTCCTAACCACTCAGGATTTGCTGCTGCTTGATTTGGAAGATCTCTAAGCCATGCACGACTGACAATGCTAATCATATCTCTATCAAGGAAACCATAAGGATTCTCTAGATTCTCCTCAGTTATCTCTACTTGTATCTTTACATAAGTCTGTTTGAAAGCTGGAATCCCTTGCCTAAACATATCATAAAGAAAAAACATCAAAAATGCCAAAGAGACAATAAGTGCTGACATTGCAATATACTTAAACCTCTTAGCTTTTGCTCTCCTCTTCTCTAGTTGAGGTATGTAAAAACCGTTATTTTTATCTATTTTACTCATACTTAATCCACCCTCCTAGAGATTTGAAACTTTATATTTTTTGTGAAATTTTCTAATAATCGTAATAGAGATTATGTTGATTACTAGAGTGACTACAAATAGTACCAACCCTAGAGCAAATGCTGAAAGTGTGAGTGAACTATTAAACTCTTGATCTCCTACTAGCGATTCGACAATCTTTACTGTTACAGTTGTCATATCTTCTAGTGGATTCCATGTGAGATTTGGTCTAAGACCAGCTGCCATAACAACAATCATAGTCTCTCCCAAAGCTCTTGAGATTCCAAGTAGTACAGCTGCTATGATTCCAGGCATTGCTGAGGGAAGAACAACAAACTTTATAGTCTCAGCTTTGTTCATCCCAAGTGCTAAAGAGCCATTTCTTATATTATTAGGCACAGATTTGATTACATCATCAGAAAGAGATGCAATAATAGGTATTATCATAATCCCCATAACAACCCCAGCACCTAATGCACTTCTGTATGAAGCCTGAATACCAAAAGCTTCAAATAAGTCAACAAAAAGAGGAGCTACAGTTATTGCTGCAAAAAACCCATAAACAACAGTAGGGATACCAGCTAGTACCTCTAGTGCAGGCTTTACTCTATCTCTAGTTTTAGTTGTTGCATACTCTGAAAGATAGATAGCTGATAAGAGTCCTATTGGAACTGCTACTAGCATAGCTATAGCTGTTATGTAAAAAGTTCCTGCAAAAATTGGAATCGCACCAAATTTTGCTTCTGCTACATCCTCTCCTCCTCTTCCTGCACCTGCTAAAAATGCAGTATCAGGATCCCAAGTAGTTCCAAAGATAAAACCCCAGAAACTCTCTCTTTGAAAGAAGTGAATAGCTTCAGTAATAATAGAGATCAATATCCCAAAAGTTGTGAGAATAGAGATAAAAGCAGCCATCATCAAAATGCCTTTGATGAACTCCTCAACCAAATTTCTAGCCCTTGTATGTTCATTCATCTTTTTTGATATCAAAAAAAGAGAGAGTGCACCAAGGGAAAGAGCAGTAACTATAAGCATAAAAGGTGGAATACCATCAAACCCAAAAAGATATGAAAAGACACCAACAACTCCAACTGTCATGACTGGAAGTCCAGTGTAGAGTGCACTAAACCAACCATATTGATCTGGTTGAGAATGCATTTTAATACCCTTTGTACGGATAGTTATTGCTTTATTTCTACCTAGTATATAGCCAAAATACATAAGAGGTAGTAGTCCACCAAAAAATATTAGATAGAGGCTTTGTGTTGACATAATTTAAAACCTTGAAATTGGATTTAATAGAGGAGAGAAGAATCTCCTCTATAGCATTTTAAGAAACTATTTTACAGGTAAAACTGTATGTTTATCCACCATCTCTTTTGTTAGAGGAGTTAGATTTTTTACAGATTCTCTAGCCTTTTTTCTCATTTTTTCTGGTAAAGGAATAAGTCCTATAGTTTTTAGTACACCTTTGCTACCAATCATGCTCTCAGACATAAATAGATTTGCAAACTCTTTCATACCTTTTACATCTTTAATATGGTCATTTTTCATATAAACAAATAGGCTTCTAGCAACTGGATATGAACCATCTGCAATAGTATCAGCAGTTGGCATTACACCATCTATTGAAACACCTGAGATTTTGTTGTGATTCTCTTCTAGGAAGCTATAACCAAAATATCCCATTGCACTTTTGTCTTGTGCTAGTTGCTGAACTATTAGGTTGTCATTTTCACCACCTGGTATATATGCACCATCAGTTCTTACTTTTTTATATTCACCACCATAAACTGGAAAGCTTTTTGATGCTTTCTCCATTACCATCTCATCAAAAGCATCTCTAGTTCCAGAAGTTGTAGGAGCACCAATCATTCTAATCTCTCTATTTGGAAGAGAAGGATCTATGTCGCTCCATTTTTTGTATGGGTTTTTGATAAGTGATTTTCCATCTTTGCTAGGAACTTCTTCTGCAAGAGCTAAAAATATCTGCTCTTTTGTTAGTTTCATCTCTTTATTCTCATTGCTCTGAGCTATAGATATACCATCATATCCTACAACCATACCTGTTATATTTTTTACACCATTTTTTTGACAATCAGCAAACTCAGAAGGTTTCATAGGTCTTGAAGCATTTGTAAAATCTGGAGTGTCAAGACCATTTCCAGAACAAAATATTTTCATACCGCCGCCTGAACCTGTAGATTCGATAACTGGTGTTTTGTTTCCAGTAGTTACTCCAAACTCTTCAGCTACATAACTTGCAAAAGGATAAACTGTTGAAGACCCTACTATTCTTATCTGATCTCTAGCCTGTGCAGCTGTAACAACCGCTGCTGCAACTATCGTAGATACTACCGCTTTTTTCCAAAATTTCATACACAACTCCTTGAAGGTTTTAATTGATTTGCGTTGTAATTCTAGTTTAGTTTTGTGACATAAGAATGACAAAAGCAGAACAATATCTTTAAGCTCATTTAGTACGAAGTTGGCTAGTTAGTGTTAAATTTGATGGAGTTAATAAGAGATAATAAATAGAGGTTATTTTAGGTAAGAGAGGTTCTTACCTAAAATAGTGCTAAGAGATATACTATACTCTATCTCTTAAGTTTAGTGAATGAATAAGTGTTGCGTAAGCGTTGATATCTCTTTTTTTAAGGTATCTTAACAATCTTTTTCTCTGACCAACAAGCTTTAAAAGACCAAGTCTGCTTGAGTGATCTTGTTTGTTGATTTTTAGATGTTCTGTAAGAGTTCTAACTCTCTCTGTTAAAAGTGCAACTTGAACTTCTGGAGAGCCTGTATCACTCTCACCTCTTTTGAATTTAGCAATAATCTCAGATTTTTGCGCCGAATCCAAAGCCATAATGACCTCCTGATTGGTAAATTTTGTGAGCTGCAATAGTACCCTAAAACTCTTAAATATCCAATCTATGATATCATTTCGCAAAAAGTAGGTATTTTGATTGAGTTTCTAAAACAGTATATTCCACTTTATAAAAACTACAAGCTACAGTTTGTTTTGGGCTTTGCTGGTATGCTTCTAGTTGCTATCTCTACCTCTTCTATAGCTTATCTAGTCAAGCCAATTTTGGATGAGATTTTTATAAACAAAGATGTAGAGATGTTACAGTTACTCCCAATTTTGGTTATTGTGGCATATTTTGGCAAATCACTTGGTACATATCTGCAAGCTTACTATATATCATTTATCGGTAAAGATATCATTAGAATCATCAGAGATAGATTGTTAAAACAATTTTTGATTTTGGATATTGAGTTTTTCTACAAAAGTAGAAGCGGTGAACTAATAAGTAGAATTGTAAATGATATAAATAGAATCCAAGAAGCAGTATCTACTCATGTAGCGGTGATGATGAGAGAGACAATGACTGCTATTGGTCTTCTTGTGGTAGTTATATACCAATCGCCAGAGTTGGCTTTTTACTCTCTTGTGGTGTTGCCTTTATCATTTTATCCACTCTCTTTGCTTGCTAAGAGGATGAAGAGAATCTCCTTTAAATCCCAAGAGAAAAATAGTGATATTACTTCAAGTCTAAGTGAAATATTTAATAATATTGAGATAATCAAAGCTCACACTACAGAAGAGTTTGAAAAGGATAAATTCAAAAAACACAATCTAGGGTTTTTCAAAATCGAGATGAAAGGAGTTGCAACTCAAGAGGCGGTAAGTCCTTTGATGGAGATGTTAGGCTCAATAGCTGCAGCAATAGTTATCACAATAGGTGGTATGCAAGTTATCAATGGAGAGCTATCAATTGGTGCTTTTTTCTCATTTATGACAGCTCTTTTTATGCTCTATAATCCTATCCGTAAAATAACAGCGATTTATAATAAATTTCAAGATGCACTAGCTGCAAATGACAGGATAAACCATATTTTTGAACTAAAACCAAAAATAGTAGGCGGTAGCAAAAACCTAGATAAAAAGATAGAATCTATTCATTTTAGGGATGTGTGTTTAAGTTATGATTTGATTCCAGCACTCTCTAGTATAAATTTTGAAGCAAACATAGGAGAGAAGATCGCTCTTGTTGGAAGTAGTGGAAGTGGCAAAAGCTCTTTTGTGAATCTTCTTATGAGATTTTATGACCCAAGTAGTGGAGAGATATCTATAAATGAAAAAAACATAAAAGAGCTATCTATAAAGAATCTAAGAGAAAAGATATCAATAGTCACACAAAGGGTCTATATTTTTAATGATACAGTAGCTAGCAATGTAGCTTATGGCAAAGAGATAGATAGAGATAGAGTTGTGGATTCTTTGAAAAAGGCTCATGCTTATGAGTTTGTAGAGAAGCTAGAATCCGGAATAGATACAGTTCTAGATGAGTTTGGCAGCAATCTCTCAGGTGGTCAAAGACAAAGAGTAGCAATTGCTAGAGCAATATATACAAATCCTGATGTGATTATTTTTGATGAAGCAACAAGTGCACTTGATAATAGAAGCGAGCAAGCAATCACAGAGGCTATAACAGAAATATCAAAAGATAAGATAGTTTTCATCATAGCCCATAGACTAAGCACAATAGAAGATGCAGACAAAATAGTAGTCTTTAAAGATGGTGCAATAATATGCGAAGGAAGCGAAGAGAATCTAATAGAGAACTGCAAAGAGTATCAAAATATAAAAAATAGGGTAGGGTGATTTTATGTTTGATATGGACTCTTTTTGGGGAAAAATAGGTGGATATCTGCATGCTTACATAAAAGAGCACAACATAGTAAATGTATTTCGTAGAAATTTCCACAGAATCGATAAAGATGCTTTTCGCTCATCACAACCCACAACTTACCAGCTAAGAAGGTATGCAAAAAAATATGGAATCAAGACAATCATAAACACTAGAGGCTATAAAGAAGGCTCTCCTTTGAAGTATTTGGAGGAGAGGACTTGCAAAGAGCTTGGGATAGAGATAGTCTATTTTAAAGTCTATTCTAGAGCGATGCCAACTTTTAAGATTTTGCAAGATGCCAAAAATATGTTTGAAAATATAGAGTATCCAGTGCTCATCCATTGCAAAAGTGGTGCAGATAGATCATCATTTATTAGTGCTTTATATATGCATTTTAAGTTAGGAAAAGGCGTAGAGGAGTCTATGAAGTCTCAACTAAGCTTCATACCTTATGGACACATCAAAAACTCAAAAGCAGGGTGTGTGGATCACTTTTTGAGTGAATATCTAAAATTTGCCAAATCTAATCCAGAGGTGTCACTTTTGGAGTGGAGTGAAAAGTATGTTGATGAGGAAAAATTAAAGGATTCTTTTACACCTTTATTTTGCTTTGATATATTCGTTGATAAAATACTAAGAAGAGAGTAGGGTGTATGATATAATACTCCTATTTATGAAATATCTAAGGGTGGGTAATGTCTAATCTCAAACAAGTAGATCAGGTTACAAGTCTTCACAAGAATAATGAGATGCAAATATTGTGTTTTAGGCTTGAGAAGGATAATAATCTCTATGCTGTCAATGTTTTTAAGATACGAGAGGTTGTAAAATATAGAGGCGATATAACTATAGTTAATCACGATAGTAGCAATCTTGTAGAGGGACTTATGACCATGAGAGACATGACAATCCCACTAGTGGATATGAGAAAATGGTTTCACTATAGAAGTGACAATCCAGGTGCAGATCTAAGCAAATTTGGCGTGATAAAAGATAATCCAAATGATGATGATATAGTTATGATTTGTGATTTTTCAAGATACACAATTGGTGTTCGAATCTATGAAGCTGATAGAATAATGTCAAAAAGATGGACTGATATAGAGCAGAGTTCAGGTATTGGAAACCCTACGCAAAATAGCAAATTAGTGAGTAGGACGCGATATTTTGATGGCTCTTTGGTTCAGATTGTGGATATTGAAAAGATGCTAACTGATGTTTTTCCATGGATTGAATTGGAGAAAGAGGATGAACTAAATACGCTAAATAGAATCGACAAAGAGAAAAAAATTCTTTTTGCAGATGATTCACCTACTGTTGTTAGAACTATGAAACATATACTAGACACTTTAGGTGTAAGGCACAAAGATTTTCCAAATGGCAAAGAGTTGCTAAATTATATATTCAATCCTGATTGTGACATAGATGATGTTGGTCTTATTATTACTGACCTTGAGATGCCTGAGGCTTCTGGTTTTGAGGTGCTAAAACAGTCCAAAAACAATCCTGCTACAAGACATATTCCAATAGTTGTAAACTCATCAATGAGTGGTAGTAGTAATGAGCAAATGGCTAGAAGTTTACTAGCTGATGACTTTATCTCAAAATCAAATCCAACAGAAGTAGAACAGGCTATAAAGAATTTTATGTTAGATTGATTTTCTCTTGCCCGATTCTGTATAGTGCAAAATCGTATTTGATGGGGTCATCTCTATCAAACTCTTTTAGTTTTTCGCTCAAAAGTAGGGCAGAGTGGAGATCATAAGTTTTCCTATTCAAAAGCCCTAGTTTTTGTGAGATTTTGAATGTATGGGTATCAAGTGGTATTATTAGGTGAGATTTGCTTACATTTTTCCACAATCCCATATCTAGACAATCCTCTCTCACCATCCATCTAAGAAACATATTCCATCTCTTAAATGGAGAGACACCTTTGCTTTTTCCTCTTTTATCTATTTTGCCAAATAGAAAATCCAATCCATGAGTTCTCCTCTTTAATAGAGAATCCACAACTTCAAGAATCGCATAAATGCCCTCTATCACACTCTCTTCGCTTCTGTAGCCTCTTAAAAATATCTGCTCTAATGAATCAATCTCTTTTAGCCTTTTTATGAGAATAAAACTCTCACTCACATCAAAAGGGGTTTGGAATCTATAGTAGAAGTGCTCTAGCTCTTTTTTTATCTTCTCTTCACTCTCTTCTAGGAGTGAAAAATCTAAAGATGATAGAAATTTTACAATAAGATTTGCATTGCCATAAGCATAAAGTGCACAAATCAAAGAGATATGCTCATCTTTGTATCTTCTAGCCACCATAAGTGGGTCAGGTTTTTCTAGACAAAGTTCTTTTTCACAATTTCGTAAGCTAACCTCATGATCTAATAATTTTTTTATACTATCCAATGGATTTTTGCCTAAGTTTACTGTTTCATCCCAAGAAGAGTATTTATCATCTGATCAATAGCTGTGATAACCTTTGCATTTGCTCCATACCCAGCTTGAAATCTAACCAAATTTGTAAGTTCCTCATCTATATTTACCTCTGATATTGAGCTATACTCCAATCTTATTGAGTTATATACAGACTTTTTTGTATCATCCAAAGTCATAGCTTGCTCTGTGTCAGTTGCTACTTTTCCAGAGATCATTTTGAAGTATTCATTGACTTTACTTTTTACGATTCTTTGACCATTGTTTTCAAAAAAATCAACATCATCATACTGCATCTGCTGCATATTATTTGCAACAATAAAGTTTCCATCCACTGGTTCACGATAAGCTCTAATGACAGTAGGGTCTATTTGAAATTTTCTTGCTATCTCAATATTTTTTGCACTATTCCCATCAAAATATCTATTTAGTCCCACTGCTCCTGCAAAATTTGAACCATTATCTTGTATTGATATGTAGAGTCCTTCAGCTGGGTTTTTTGGCATTATTTGAAATGTTTTAGCAGTCTCATTGTATATAGCAGTAAATGAGTCATCTATATCATTTATATTGTTTCCATCGCTATTGCTATCTTCATTGTCGTTGATTCTATCTACTATAGTTTTCATAGTGGTTAGCCCATCTATATTTACAGTTTTTCTGCCTATCTCACCACCTAGTGAGTTGTACATCACAATATCAAAAGAGCCCTCCTTGATATTATAATTGCTCTGTAGCACTGGGTCTGAAACATCAAGATCTAGTTTGTCTCCAGTTAGTGAAGCAGAACCACTTTGTGCATATATATTGTTTGTTGCCTCTATTAGACCTCTAGCAAATATATCTAAGTCATCTATATATTGTTGTAGTTTTCCAATACCTTGATTGCAATTTGCATTTTGGTCATGTGAGTTACTAAGTCCTATAAAAGCACCAACTTTTCCACCCCTCAAATCTCCTGTGATATCCTCTCTTTTCCAATCTTGTCTGACATAATAGACTGAGTAAAACCCATTTGAGTTTTCACTATCATCAAGCATCAATGGACGAAATTTATGACCATCTACAAGCGTTTTACCTGAGAGATTTAGCACATATCCTTCTCCAAAATCAGCTGTTAGATTATCTGTATTTGTGTGTTTTTTCATACCACTTTTGAAAACTGAGATACTTACCATCTCATTCATTTTCATCTCAAGTTGATCCCTTTTGTCTCTTAAGTCATTTGCTTTAGAGCTTACATTGTTGCTCTCATGAGTGTTTATTTTTTGATTTAGCTCCGCGATTTGCGAACCTAATCTATTTATCTCTTCAACTGATATTTTTAGTTCAGCATTTAGCTTCTCTTGGAGTTGAGATAGTCTATATCTTGTATCTTTTATATTTGAAGATAGAGTTTGAGTCATCTGGGCAAGTGCTAGTTTTTGTGCAGGATCTCCAGCCTTGTTAGAGAGATCTTTCCACGAATTGTAGTAGTTTTGTAGGTCATTGTATATACCTACATTATCGATTTCAGGATAGTATGCACTAGCTTCCATGAGAGCTTGTTTTTGAGTTCCTGTAAACTCTTGCTCTTCAGAGGCTTTTTTGTATCTTGAGAAGACAAATTCATTGTGAATTCGCTCAATAGTTGTAATCTGAACACCTTGTCCAACATCATAATGTGGATATTTAAGCGGAGATGCCGAACTAGCAACAACTCTCTGTCTTGTGTAGTGCTCATTATTTGAGTTTGATATGTTATGGCCTGTTACATCGACCATAACTTGTGTGGTTTTAAGTCCAGTATATGATTTGTTTAATGAAGCAAGTATTCCGCCCATAATATGCTCTTTAAGCTTTTACTTGCAGAAACGAAGAGACTCTCTTTTGGTTGTTATAGCCACTACTGCTTTCAGATGGTACAATCCTCTCAAGAAGTGAATTATAAAATTCACTTACAGCTAGAACCATCCTAGCGTAGTGTCTATTTTTATCTTTTAGATTTGCTAGTTTATCTCGCATCTGGTTTAGTAGATTTTTTTGGTTTTTGTCAAGTAGGTCTTCTAAATCTATATTTGGATTCTCTTGTGAGATTTTAGCTATTTCGCTATCAATTTGTCCCTTCTTAGCCTCAAAGGATTGAATTAAACTCTCTTTTTTTTCTATTCTTGAAAATATCTCTTCATGTCTAGCCTCCTTGATATCTTCGATATCTTCAGAAGTTGTATCTATTAGTGTTTGAAGATCCCTTAGGGCACCTTCTAGGTAGTAACATAACATCTCTTGCTCCTTGGCAAAGTTTTATGTTACACTCCTAGCAAATTTAGTGCCATCTTCTCCGAAGTTTTATCTAAGTCTATTTTGTACTCACCACTTTGGATAGCCCTTTTTATCTCATCTGCCCTATTAGTTTTTGAGACATCTTTTGAGGCGCTATTCTCTAAAACCCCTCCCTTTTTTTCCATGAGAGCTGTGTTATTGCTTTGGTATATTGCACTACCACCATTTACGCTATTTAGCATAACTGCCTCCTTTTTTTATTTTCATATATCATAGCTACAACTAAATCGGCAAGAGTAAAAAAAAATTAAGCAAATATACAAAACCTACTTGAAATTTTTAGATATATCTTGCAAGAACTTACCTGCATCATCTACTGGTTTATTTTTTTGAACTCCGCTATCATCATAAAATTTTATATCAGCACTACCTATCTTTATGATATAGACAAAAATAAATAACATAAAATATAAAAATAGTACAAAACTCATAGTGGGAACAAACCAGTTTTTTATATCCATCTACATCCTTTGCTCATCTTCTTCAAATTGTAACAAAAAAAATCTATTTTTACTCTATTGTGCAAAAAATTTCACATTGAAATGGCCTTTTAAACTACTCAAAGGTATAATTGTTGCTTTAAAAAATTAAGTAATTTTTAATGAATGGGGATTGGGATGATTATGAGGCTAGCTATTTTTATTATTTTTTTGATATCAAATATTTTTGCAGCTGAGGCTTATGAGTACAAGTGGGAGAGGGGTGAGAGTTTTTTGACATTTTTGGAGAGAAAATCACTCCCCCTCTCTCTCTATTATGATCTCTCAAAAGAGGATAAAGAGCTTGTAGAGGAGATCTATTCAGGTGTTAGAATCTATGAACTAAGAAGTGAAGATAGCGGAGATATTGAGCAAGTCCTTATACCTATAAATGATGAGATGCAAATACATCTCTATAAAGATATAGATTCAAACTTTGTTTTTGATTTGATTCCAATATCTTATACATCATATATTGACTCTCTTGCTATAAACATAGAGCGTTCACCTTATCAAGATGTTTTAGAGGTTAGTGGAAATATGCTTTTGGCTACTGAAATAGTAAATGCTTTTAAAGGAAGTGTAGATTTCAGGAGAGATATCCAAAAGGGTGATAAATTTGCTTTGATGTTTGAACAAAAAGTAAGACTTGGCAAAAGCTTCTCAATACCTAAAATAACTGCCTCTTTGCTTGAGACAAACAAAAAAGAGAACTATATCTTTTTGCACGAAGATGGAAGATATTATAATGAAGCTGGAAAAGAGATAGAGAATTTTCTACTTAAAAACCCTCTAAACTACACAAGAATCTCATCAAAGTTTTCTAAAAAAAGATGGCATCCAGTACTCAAAAAATATAGAGCTCATTTAGGGGTTGATTTTGCTGCACCTAGAGGGACACCAATAAAGGCAGCTGGCAGAGGCAAGGTTAGTTTTGTAGGAAATAAAGGCGGCTATGGAAAGACAGTGATTATCCAACACCAAGATGGCTATAGAACACTATATGCACACATGAAAGGTTATGCTAGGGGCATAAAAAGAGGAAAAACTGTAAAGCAGGGACAAACTGTAGGATATGTAGGTAACACTGGACTTAGCACAGGTCCTCATCTACATCTAGGACTCTACAAAAACAATAGAGCAATTGATCCTCTAAAAACAGTCAAAGTAACTACTAAAACACTAAATGGAGATGACAAAAAGAGGTTTGATAAACTCGTCTCTAACTACAAGAATAGCCTAGTTGATGTAATAGCAAAAAATTCTCTTCCAAGAAAACTTGAAGAGATGGACTATCTAGTTAAATTTCAAAACAATAATGACAGAGAAGATAAAACAAAATAGTAGTAAGATTGGCTTTAAGTTTTAATTTTTGGAGATGAGCTAGTGAGGAATATTTTATCTATTTTAGTGCTTTTGATTTCGTTTTTGAGTGCAGATTCGGAGTTTGGCAAAGTAAATGCTCTACCTATAGTAGAAATTGATAAAGATAAAAATGAGGCATATATCTATGCAAATGATCTAAAAAGAGGAGAAAGTGGCCTTATTATTAGATGGTTTGATAGCTCTCATGCCTCTATTGTAGCTTCAGTAGCAGTTGTTGACATAGAGGGAGAGTTTGCAAAAATTGCCTTTAGTATTTTTGATGCACTTGAACAAGAGGCATTTCCAACACCTCTATTGCATCCAAAAGTAGGCGATGTTGTTTTGATTAGAAGGTTTTATGATAGAGCTCTTGCAATAGCTCCAAATCAAGAGATTTATCAACAAATTACTTCAGCTTATGAGGATATTAGTTGGGTTCATCCAGATCTTTTCATGGCTTTTTTGATAAGTGAGGGTAAAAATGCACCTACTAAGGGAGATTTTAGAAGATTTTGTGACTTCTACTCAGTAGGTCTAATATATCTAGTAAATATGAATAGCGGAGAGCTACTTGATTGTCAAACTTTTGTATCACTCCAAAAAGATTATATAACTGGAAGAGTTAAAGATAAAGATACCATAAAACCATTTTTTTCAAGAGCTGGAACACTTGAGAATAACTGGATGGATTTTATTACTACTGATGTAAAAAACTACTATCTATATTATGATAAGCTCATAAAAGGGGATGATCTTGAGGGTAAAAAAGGACTCTTTGGTGCTATCGTGGAGTACTTCAATTAAGGAGATTTTTTGCTAGAATCTAAGCACATTGACTTTTTAAAGGATATAGTAGGAGAGGATAATTGCTTTTTTGATAAAGCACATAAAATAGCCTACTGTTATGATGCTACAAAAGAGAGATATGAACCTGATTGTGTGGTTTTCCCAAGAAGTGAAGAGGATATATCTTCTATTTTAAGATATTGCAATGAAAACGCAATAGCTGTAGTTCCAAGAGGTAGTGGAAGTGGTTTTACTGGTGGTTCATTGCCCTCTAGTGGAGGCGTTATCTTAGCTTTTGAGAAACATCTAAACAAAATAAAAGAGATTGATATTAAAAATCTTGTAGCAGTTGTAGAGCCTGGTGTTATAAATATGGATTTGCAAAAAGCAGTAGAAGAGGTAGGACTTTTTTATCCGCCTGACCCTGCTAGCCAAGACTACTCTACCATAGGTGGAAATGTTAGTGAAAATGCTGGAGGTATGAGAGCCACAAAATATGGAATAACAAAAGATTTTGTTATGGCTCTAAGGGCAGTACTTCCAAATGGAGAGATAATAAAATCTGGTAAGCGTACAATAAAAGATGTAGCTGGATTTAATACCACTGGAATCCTAGTAGGTAGCGAGGGCTCTTTGGCTGTGATTAGTGAGATTACGCTAAAGCTACTGCCAAAGCCAAAATATACAAAAACAGCTATGGGGATCTTTCCATCTATAGAATCTGCAATGAATGCAGTCTATAAGACTATTGCTAGTGGCATAACTCCTGTAGCTATGGAGTTTTTGGACAATCTCACCATAAGAGCAGTAGAATCAAAATATAAAAAGGGATTACCAACTGATGCTGGAGCGATACTGATATGTGATGTTGATGGCTCTTTGATTGAAGATGTAGAGTATCAGCTAAAAGCAGTTGAAGAGAAGTTTTTAGAAAATGGTGCTAGCGAGTTTAAAAAAGCCAATAGTGAATCTGAGGCAAAAGATATATGGTTTTCAAGGAGAAATGCATCACAATCTATAACTATTTATGGTAGCAAAAAACTAAATGAAGATATAACTGTCCCTAGAAGCAAACTCCCAGAACTTCTAGAAGAGATTGCAAAAGTATCTAAAAAATATGACCTAAAAATACCTTGCTTTGGGCACACAGGTGATGGCAATGTCCATACAAATGTAATGGTTGAAGGAGGCTCAAAAGAGCAGCTAGAGATTGGACATAAAGCAATTGAGGAGATATTTCAGATAGCCATAAATCTTGGAGGAACTCTAAGCGGGGAGCACGGTATTGGTCTTAGCAAAGCCCCATTTATGAAGCTTGCTTTTAGTGAAGCTGAGATGGAGTTATTTAGATCAATTAAAAGAGCTTTTGATCCAAACAATATTCTAAATCCAGGCAAGATGGGTCTATAGATTGCCCATCTTCTCTTTGCACTCTTTACATGTGATACTAAGTGTTACATCATTATCTAGGATATCACAGAAGTATCTATTTTTTATCTTTTGAAGAGTATCTGTCATATCTATATAGGCATCTTCAATTTTTCCGCATGTTTCACAGAGTAGATGAATATGTGAATCTTTTGATACTTCATATATATTTTTTCTTTTTGGTAGTTTGACTTCACTAACTAATAGATTTTTCATCATCTCACCTATATTTCTATAGATTGTTGTGAGTGACATTGTTGGATTATGCTCTACAAGATCACTATGAATCTCCTCAATTGTGGCATGTTTTCTATCATCTAAGCTTTTTAGAATCGAAAGCCTTTGAGTGGTTGTTTTCATATCATAATCTTTGAGCCAATTTATGTATTTATCCATTTTTTATCCTCGTATAATAAATTCAGTAACGACCACTACCCAAAAATTTAAGATTTTGGGATTTTAACCGTTACATTAAGATT